>JAOAHY010000004.1 GCA_026414995.1 Caldisericia bacterium
AAGGTAAAGATCCACTTCCAAGAGATGTTATAGTAAGAATAATTAGAAAAGAAGTGCCATAAAAAGATTTGTAAAAAAATATTGAAATTTTAGGGAGATCATAAATTGATCTCCCTTTTTTAATATCTCTTGACAAAATTTAAAAATATGCTATAAAACTATTGGTAATTGACAATTAGGTAGGTTTTAGTACCAAGAAGCGATGAACCTTTGATCCCAATTTGGGCGTCATGGGACAAAGGGGAGCTAGTGACGCAACCGGCTTGGTATTTTTAATTTGGTACTAAACCAAGAGGCGTTGAACTCTTCACTCCAATATGGGCGCCAGGGAGGAAGAGTGAGCCAGTGGCGCAACCGGCTTGGTTTGTTTATTTTATAACAAACCACTTCAAAAATATTACCACTGGGAAAGCCTCTAACATGCTGGCGTTAGTATGTTTAGAGGTGTAAGTTGAGAAAAAAACTCAATAAATTTTTGCATGTCAAAAACAAAAAAACAATCTTCATAATCATATTTATTATCTTATTTATAAACTTCTTCTATTTGAATTCATTAAAAAACTCACAAATATATGGATTTGAAAAAGATAGTTATATAATTTTAAAACCAATAGTTTTACTTGTTGAATTTCCTGATTTAAAATCTAATTCAACAATTTCTACTCCAGAATATTATCAAAAAACACTTTTTGATAAAAATAATAAAAGTCTTTATGATTATTTTCAAGAAAATTCAAACAAAAAACTTGAGATTTTAGGAAAAGTTTATTTAAACAAAAATTCAGAATCAAAATGGTTTGTTGCTCCAAGAAATTATGATTTTTACGAAAATAATAGTTTTGGTATGGGTAAATATCCAAATAATACTCAAAAATTATTAGAGGATATAATAAACATAACTGACGAAATAATAGATTTTTCTCAACATGATGGAAATAATGATGGATTTGTTGATGGAATAATAATTATTTATGCTGGTTCATCAATTTCAACAAGTGATACAAAAAGAATTTATCCACACTCATGGTCTGTATCTTCTTTAATAAAAGATAAGATAAAAATTTCAAAATATGTTGTAATATCAGAGTATAAAAATAAACCAGGAGATTTCGTTATAGGTCCTTTATGTCATGAATTAGGACACCTCTTAGGAGGTATTGATTTATATGATTTAGATTCACATAAAAATTTTTACTATGATGGACATGTTTCAAATGGTTTAGGAAAATGGAGTATAATGGCTTATGGAATTTGGGGTAAAAAAGATATAAGAGGTGATACACCTTCACACTTCGATGCTTGGCATAAAATATATTTTGGGTGGATTGAACCAAAAATAATAAATGAAAAAGAAGTATATATATTAATTGAACCTGTGGAAAAAGGCGGTTTTATTTACAAAATAAATATTCCTCAAAATCCTAATAAATATATTTTAATTGAAAATAGACAAAAAATTGGTTTTGATTCAGATTTACCATCTGAAGGAATTTTGATTTATCTGGTTGATGAATCAGTAAAAAATAATTCACTTGCATATTCTCCTTATAAAGATACGCCAAATAAAGGTAATTATAAAGTTTCTATTTTACAAAAAGACAGTTTATTTGAACTTGAAAGAGGAAAAAATTATGGAGATGAAAATGATACTTTCAAAACAGGAGATGAATTTTCTTTGAGAAGTTATTTTAAAAATTTTAATTTATCAATAGAGGTTAAAATTAAAATATTAGAAAAAGTGGATTTATCTTATAAATTAAAAATTGAAATAATTGATTAATTTTCTTGACAATTGATAAGATTAAAATATAATGAAAATATAAAATTTCATAAATTAAGGAGGATTGAGCAATGAGAAAGAATCCACCTGAGAAGGTTACTGAAGATAAGGTGTGTTTTGATGTTTCTGAAATAGAACCAATTTTATCTGGACCATCTCTCCATTTGAAACCATGGAGTCCAAAAGCAATTAAACTCTCAACTGGTGAAACAATGTTAATAAGAGAAGCAAAACTTGAAGAGGCACCACTTCTTTTAACATACTTAAGAAAATTTTTAGATATTGATCATGATTTTTATGACATTGTAGGAGCAAGAGTTTATGCTGAGGTTCTTGGATGGTATAGAAATAGATTAAAAGATCCTTATACTCTTCTTGGAATAATAGATGGAAAAGTAGTTGGTTTTGCCAATGGAAGATTGATGAACAGAGATATCAATATTTCTCTTCATACAATGGCATTTAGACGTGGAGGAAAAATTGGTGCTGTAATGTATTACGCAAAAACATGGTATGCATTTGAAATTTTAGGTAACAAAGAATTTTGGGCTACTTATGAGAGTTATAATGGTTGGAAAAGATGGGGTATTGGAATGGCACAGCCTTCTTATCCATGGCCAGAATATCAACATGAACTTGGTGGTGCAAGAGTCTATTATGTAACAAAAGAATATTGGGATGCAGTTGTAAAAAATTATATTAGAGACATGGTTGGTGCTGATTTTGAAGAACCAACAGAAGACCTGATTAAAAGAAATGAAAATATTTACATGCCAGAAACTCTTGAGGAATAAGGTATAAATTTTTTTTAAAAGACTGCCCCCTATAAAATTAATAAGGGGGCTTTTTTATTTTTATAATCTAAAAATGTTATAATAAAACAATGAAAGGAATAAGACCAGAGAAACTTAAAAAGATGGTAAAAGAAGAAGTATCATTAATTTTAAGAGAAAAGATACAAGATCCAAGAATAAGAGAAAAATATTTAACTGTTACGGATGTTGAGTTTTCATCTGATCTTAAACATGTTGATATTTATATTTATGTTCATAATATAGAAGAAAAAGAATTAGTTTTTGCAGGATTAAAATCTGCATCAAAATTTATACAAGAAGAAATTGGAAAGGATTTAAGATTAAGATATACTCCAATTGTTCACTTTAAGGAAGACAAAACACTTGATAGAGGAATGAAGGTAATCGAAATTCTAAATAAAATAAAAGAAAAAGATGAAGAAGATAATAGAGACAATAAATAAACATAAAAAATTTCTTCTCATTTCACATGAAAACCCAGATGGAGATGCGGTTGGTTCTGTTTTAGGACTCTATTTTGGTTTAAAAAAAATTAAAAAGTTAGTTTTTCCAGTACTTCCAGATCCGGTTCCAAAAATTTATTCATTTTTAAAAGGTACAGAAAATATTAATAATGATTTTGAATTAGATGATATTGAAGTTGCAATAGTTCTTGATTGTGCTGATATAGGAAGAGTAGAAAATTTAAAAAGAAAATTAACCAAAATTCCTAAAAAGATCAATATTGATCATCATCCATCTAATTTTTCTTTTGGTGAAATAAATTATATTGATCCAAAATCTTCATCAACCTCAGAATTAGTTTTAAAGATTCTTAAAAGATTGAATATTGAAATTGATAAAGATATTGCATATGCACTTTATACTGGTTTAATGACGGATACAGGAGGGTTTAGATTTGCAAATACAAATTTAAATACATTTAAGGCAGCAACATTTCTTGTAAAAAAAGGAGCAAATCCATTTTATATTTCAGAGATGGTTTATAGTATGAAACCTTTAAAGGCTCTAAAACTTCTTGGAAGAGCACTTGAAAAACTCAAAAAAGAGAATGGAATAATATATTCAATTTTAACTCTTGAAGATTTTAAAGAGTTTGGAGCAGAAGAAGAAGATGCTGAAGGAATTGTTGAATATCTAAATAAATCAAATGAAGCTAATATTTCAATTTTATTTAAACAGAAAAATAATGGATTTTATAAAGTTAGTTTGAGAAGCAAAGGAGATAATGATGTTAAAAATATTGCATTAAAATTTGGTGGGGGAGGTCATATGAATGCAGCTGGTTTTGATATAAAAGATGATCCCAAGATTATTCTTGAAAAAATAATATTGGAGTTAAAAAATAAATGAAAGATATCTTAAGTGGAATTATAAATTCATTTAAACCACCTGGAATAACATCTTTTCAATTTATGAATACAATTAAGAAGTTATGTAAGTTTAAAAAAGTAGGACACGGTGGAATTCTTGATTTTATGGCACAAGGTGTTTTACCGATACTTATAGGAGAAGCAACAAAATTAACACCTCTTTTGTTTCTTTTACCAAAAGAATATGAAGGAGAAATAACATTTGGAATAAAAACTGATACTGACGACATTTGGGGAAATGTTTTAGATAAAAAAGATTCATCATTTATTAATTATGAAATAATAAATAAAATAAAAAATGAGTTTATTGGAAGATTAACTCAGGTGCCTCCCAAATACTCTGCAAAAAGAGTATCAGGACAAAGAGCATATGAATTAGCAAGAAGAGGAGAGACAGTTGATTTAAAAGAGAAAGATATAGAAATATATCAATTTGAGATTTTAGATTTCGAAGAAAGTGAATTTCCAAAATTAAAAATTAAAGTCCTTTGCTCATCTGGAACATATATGAGAAGTTTAGCAAGAGATATAGGCGAGAAACTCGGTACATATGGAACTCTATCTTATTTGATAAGAACAGCTGTTGGAAAACTTGAACTAAATGATAGTTTTCATCTTTATGAAATAGAAGATATTGTTATAAATAACGATTTAAACAAATTAATAATCCCTATTAGTGATTTTCTTGATTTCATTCCTAAGGTTCAACTTCCACATAAAAAACTTAATTTATTTATTAATGGATCTCAGATAAAATATGAACATCCATTTTTAAAGGGCGGTTTTGTACTTGTTATTGATAGTAATTTTGAGGCTATTGGAATTGGAAAATATATAGAGGAGAGTGGAGTACTAAAACCAATTAGAATATTAAAGACAAATGAAAGTATTTAAAGATTTTGAAATATTAAAAGAACCAATTGCTCTTTCAATTGGAACTTATGATGCAATTCATTTAGGACATCTTGAAATAATCAAGAAAATGAAAGAAAAGAGTTTAAAGACATGTATAATTTCTTTTTATCCTCCACCTTTTATTTTTTTTGGAATTGAAAAAAATGTTTTATTTACTCAAGAAGAAAAAATTAAAATTTTTGAAGAATTAGAGTTGGATTTTTTATTTATTATAAATTTTGATGAAAAAATTAAAAATCTTAAATCTGAAGATTTTATAAAAATACTAACTTCAAATTTAAATATTAAATATTTAATTGTAGGAAAAAATTTTAGATTTGGAAAAGACAAAGATGGAGATAAAGAAAAACTTGATAAATTTAGTAAAAAATATAATTTTATTCTTGAATTAATTGAAGAAAAGAAGATAGGAAAAGAAAAAATAAGTAGTAGTAAAATTAGACATCTTATAAGAATAGGAGATATAGATAGTGCTAATAAAATTTTATATAAGAATTATTTTGTTTTTATAAAAAATAAAAATGATAAATTAGAAGTTGACTCTCTTAAACTCTTACCACCTGATGGAAATTATAAAGTTAAAATAAATAAAAAAGATATGATATTAGAAATAAAAAACAGAAAATTAATTCTTAAAGAAAATGTTGATATAGAGCAACCTATTATAGAGTTTTTAAATAAATTAGGTTAAAACTATTTAAATAAAGAGAAATTTTTGTATAATTTCATTTATAAGAGTGAATTATCAATTTAGGAGGACTTTTTATGGATTTAGATAAAATTTATTCACCTAAAGAAGTCGAAAAAGAAATTTATGAGTTTTGGCTAAATGAAAATATTTTTTTTTCAAATAATAATAGCGAAAAAGAACCATACTCAATAGTCATGCCACCTCCTAATGTTACTGGTTCACTTCATCTCGGTCATGCATTCAATTCTACTCTACAAGATATTATGATTAGATATAAAAAAATGAAAGGCTTTGAAGTATTATGGCTTCCAGGAGTTGATCATGCTGGAATTGCAACACAACTTATGGTTGAAAACGACTTAATTAAAGAGGGAATAACTAAAGAAATTTTAGGAAGAGAAAAATTTCTTGAGAAAGTATGGGAATGGAAAGAAAAATATGGGAACAGAATAGTTGAACAACAAAAAAGATTAGGTATTTATGCTGATTGGTCAAGACATAGATTCACAATGGATGCACAATACCAAAAAGCAGTTCTAAAAGCTTTTGTTGCTCTATATAATGAAGGTTTAATTTACCAGGGAGAATATATGATAAATTGGTGTCCAGTTTGTAAAACATCGCTTTCAGATTTAGAAGTGGAACATATAGAAGAAAAAACAAAACTTTATTATATTAAATATCCATTTAAAAATTCAAATGATTATATTGTTGTTGCTACAACAAGACCTGAAACAATGTTAGGTGATACTGCAGTAGCTGTTAATCCAAAAGATGTAAGATATAAAAACTACATTGGAAAAATTTTAATTTTACCAATAGTTGAAAGAGAAATACCATTAATTGAAGATGAAATTGTTGATATGGAATTTGGTACAGGTGCCGTAAAAGTTACACCAGCACACGATCCAATCGATTACGAAATTGGATTAAAACATAACTTAGATAAAATAAATATTTTAACAGAAGACGGAAAAATTAATAAGAATGGTGGAAAATTTGTAGGTCTTTCTAGATTTGAAGCAAGAGAAAAAATAATTGAAGAATTAAAAAATAAAGGTTATCTCATTGATGTCAAAGATTATGTTCATACTGTTGGAATACATGATAGATGTAAAAATTTAATAGAACCATATATTTCAAAACAATGGTTTGTAAAAATGAAACCACTAGCAGAAAAAGGACTTGAGGCAGTAAGAGATGGAAGAATAAAAATTATTCCTGAAAGATGGCAAAAAGTATATGAAGATTGGTTAGTTAATATTAAAGATTGGTGTATATCAAGACAAATTTGGTGGGGACATAGAATTCCTGTATATTACTGCAAAAATTGCAATAAAATGTATGCAAGTGAAAATGAATTAAATATTTGTCCAGATTGTAAAGGAGAATTAGAAAGAGATAAAGATGTTTTAGACACATGGTTTTCTTCAGGTTTGTGGCCTTTTGCAACTCTTGGCTGGCCAGAAAAAACAAAAGATCTTGAATTTTATTATCCAACGTCTCTTCTTGTAACTGGATATGATATACTTTTTTTCTGGGTAGCAAGAATGGTTATGTTTGGTTTATATTTTATGGGGAGAGAGCCTTTCAAACATGTATTAATTCATGGTTTAATAAGAGATGAAAAGGGAAGAAAAATGAGTAAAACTCTCGGAAATGTTATAGATCCAATAGAACTTATTGAAGAATATGGTGCAGATGCTACAAGATTTACATTTTCTCAACTATTTACGCTTGGTGGGCAAGATGTAAATCTTTCAATCGGAAGAATAAAATTTTCAAGAAATTTTATGAATAAAATTTGGAATTCTGGGAGATTTGTTATTAATTTTCTTAAAAATTATAACCCTGAAGAAAAATTTGAAATTTCTTTAAAAAAAGAAGATAAATGGATTTTATCAAGAATGTATGAATTATCAGATCTTGCTAATAAATATATAGAAAATTATGAATTTGGAGAAATAACAAAAATTTTGTTTGAATTTTACTGGCATGAATTTTGTGATTGGTATATAGAATTATCAAAATTTAGAGAGGATAAAACAAATAAGCATGTATTGTTTACAGTTTTTGTAAATTCTTTAAAACTTTTTCATCCCTTCATTCCTTTCATTACTGAAAAGTTATATAAAATGCTTTTATCTAAAGAAAAAACAATTGTTTCATCAAAGTATCCTGAAAAAGAAGATTTTATATTTGATGAAAACTCTATTGAAGAGTTTAAAACTTTCATGGAGATAAATAAAAGTATAAGAAATTTAAAGAGTGTTTTAAATATACCTTTAAAGAAAAAAGAGAAAGTACATATAAAGTTTAATAAAGAGTTTATAGATTATTGGAAAAATTACATTGAGAAATTATCTTTTTGTGAAATTTTAAGTGAAGAAATAAATTTAAAAAGTATTAAAGATATAGTTCAAGGAGCTGAAATTTTTCTTTACATAGAAGAAGATTATCCTATTGAGGAAAGAATAAAAATTATGGAAAAAGAAATTGAAGCACTTAAAAGAGAGATTTCTTCATTAAAAGATAGGTTAAACAATAAAGATTTTCTCGAAAAAGCACCTTCTGAAGTTATAGAAGAAGTTAAAGAAAAATTGACTGATAATGAGAAAAGATATGAATTACTCTTAATGCATATTGATGAACTAAAAGATTAAATGTTCTCCTATTTTGAAGCACTTGAATTTTTAGGTAAAAGAGAAAGAAGAGGAATTAAACCAGGTTTAGAAAGAATAGAAAGATTATTAAATGCATTAAATAACCCACATCTTAATAAAAATATTATTCATATTGCAGGAACAAAAGGTAAAGGATCTACAGCAACTTTTATTACTAATTTGCTTATATCTCATGGTTTTAAAGTTGGGTTATATACTTCACCACATCTTCAATGTTTCAGAGAAAGAATTTCTATAAATAAACAATTAATCGAATCAAAGTATTTTGGAGAAAATATTTTTGAAATTAAAAAAATTTATGAAAATGACTCAAAATTTTCTGATATAGGAGAACCAACACTATTTGAAATTCTAACTGCTTTAGCATTCAAATATTTTGATGAAAACAATGTTGATTTTATTGTACTTGAAGTGGGATTAGGTGGTAGGTTAGATGCAACTAATGTAATCGAAAAATCTTTAGTTTCAATTATAACTACAATAGATTATGATCATATGGAGATACTTGGTAATACACTAAAACAGATTGCTTTTGAAAAGGCAGGAATAATTAAAAAAAATTGTCCTATTGTTGTTTCAAAACAAAGAGAAGAAGCAATGGAAGTTATAATAAATAGATCAAAAGAGTTAAATTCAGAAATTTTTATTGAAGATAAAGATTTCAAAGTATTTAATATAAATTTTTTAAAAAATAAAACTATTTTCTCATATAAATCTAAAGAGAAAACTTTTGAAGATTTAGAATTAAAATTACTGGGTAGATATCAAGTTTCAAATTCATCTTTAGCCATTAAAGCACTCGAAATATTAGAACTAAATGGTCTAATAAAAATAAATGAAAAAAAATTAAGGAGTGGATTATATAATAGTTTTATTGCAGGAAGAGGTGAAATAATAGAAAAATTTGGTAAAACTTTTATAATTGATGGTTCTCATAATGTAGTATCTATATCAGAACTAAAAGAGTTTATAAAAACATATTTTGATTGTGGTAAAATTAATTTGATTTTTGGTGTTTTGGGAGATAAAGACATCGAGGGAATTTTTAGAGTATTGATACCAATAATAGACAAAGTTATTTTAACTGCTCCAGAAGGAGCAAAAGAAAGAAGAGTATCACCAATAAAACTTGGTGAAATTTATAAAAATTTAAATCCAAAAGGAAATATTTTTATAGCAAAAAATATAAGAGAAGCTTTTGAAGAGTCATTTAGATTTTTTGATAATAAACTAATACTTGTAACTGGTTCTTTTTATGTTGCAGGAGAATTTAGAACACTTTTAAATAAATATAATATTTATTAGGAGGTGATTTTGGGAGAAGTTGTGAATGATATTTTTGAACCATTAATTAAATATACAACTTACTTTTATATTGTTCTTATTCTTTTAAATTTGTTGATTGCATACTGGGCATTTCAAGATTCTAAAAAAAGGGGATTTGGGCCATATTTATGGTTACTTTTAATTCTATTTGGCGGTATAGTATTTCCATTTATTTATAAATTAATCTCAAATCCATCCTGGATATTTCATATACTTTCAATACCAATTGGAGGGTTAATACCTCTTTTAATTTATTTATTAATAAGACCACCATGGACTAAAGAAGAACTTGAGATTGATAGGCTTGAAAGAGAGACCTTACAACTTGAAAGGGAATATTGGGCATATCTTCTATCAAGAGAAAAAGCAAAATGTCCTAATTGTGGAGCACCCGTAAGAGAAAATTATCTTATATGTCCATATTGTAAAACAAAATTAAAAAAAGAGTGTATTTTTTGTGGAAAACCAATAGAAATCGATTGGGACATCTGTCCGTATTGTAGTCATGAACAGAAAAAGAAGGAGGAAAAAGAATAGATGAAGACTTTAACATTTAAAAAAGGAGGGGTTCATCCAGAAGAATCAAAATTGACTAAAAACAAAAAAATAGAGGAATTTATAGATATTGAAGAAGTTATTATACCACTTCATCAACATACTGGTGCTCCAAATGAACCACTTGTAAAAAAAGGAGATTATGTTAAAGTTGGTCAAAAAATAGGTGATTCTAAAGCAAAAGTTTATGCACCAATTCATTCACCAATATCAGGTGAGGTTATTAGTATTGAGAATGTTATTTTACCAACAGGCAAACCGTCTCTTGCAATTAGAATTAAAAATGATAAGAAAGAGGAAAAAATTTTTGAACCTAGAACTTTATCTCAAATTGAATCATTATCTAAAGATGAATTATTGTATATTATTAAAGATGCTGGAATTGTTGGAATGGGCGGTGCAGCGTTTCCAACTCATATAAAACTTTCTCCACCACCTGATAAAAAAATTGAATATATGATTATTAATGGAGCAGAATGTGAACCATTTTTAACTTGTGATTATCAATTAATGATTGAAGAAAGCGAAAATATTGTTAAAGGAATAGAAATATTGAAAAAAATTATTGATCCTAAAAAGATATTTATTGGAATCGAAGACAACAAAATTGAAGCAGCAAAAGAATTAGATAGGTTCATTAAAACAAGCAATCTCGATGGTTCTACTGAAATTGTAATTCTTAAAACAAAATATCCTCAAGGGTCAGAAAAACATTTAATAAAAGCAATTACAGGAAGAGAAGTTCCATCAGGAGGTTTACCTTTTGATATTGGTTGTATTGTTCAAAATGTTCAAACAGTATTTGCAATAAAAGAAGCTGTCTATGATGGAAAACCTTCTATTGAAAGAGTTATAACAGTTAGTGGTTCTGGTGTAAAAGAACAAAAAAATTTAAGAGTAAAAATAGGGACTATTTCAGAAGAAATTATAAAGTATTGTGGTGGTGTAACTCAGAATCTTAAAAAAATAATTTTTGGTGGTCCCATGATGGGATTTTCATCTTATACTCTTAGTATTCCTATTACAAAGGGAACATCTGGAATTCTTCTATTTACAGATAAAGAGATAAAAGAATATGAGGAATATCCATGTATAAGATGTGGAAGATGTGCTGATTCATGCCCTATGTATCTTATGCCAATGCTAATCGATGCATATTCAAGAATCGAAGATTTTGATAAGGCAAAATATTATGGTGCATTAGATTGTATTGAATGTGGTGCATGTGCTTATATTTGTCCTTCTAAAAGACATTTAGTCCAAAGCATTAGATTTGCAAAAAGTGAACTTTTAAAGAAAAAGTAAGAGGAGGGAAAATGAGTGATTATAAAGTAATTGTTTCTTCTTCTCCACACATAAGAGATAAATTGTCAGTTTCTAAAATTATGAAAATGGTTTTTTTTGCTCTTCTTCCAGCAGCAATTTGGGGTGTTTATTCTTTTGGAATTCAAGCACTTTTTATTATTCTAACTAGTATTATAACAGCAGTTCTTTCAGAGTATCTATATGAAGTTATAACAAAGCAAAAAATAACAATAGGTGATTGGAGCGCAGCAGTAACTGGTTTACTTCTGGGTATGATAACATCCCCCTTTACTCCATTATGGATTATTGCTATTGGTTCTGCATGTGCTATTATAATTGCAAAACAACTTTTTGGTGGAATAGGATCTAATTTCATTAATCCTGCACTTTTTGGAAGAGCAGTAATATTTTTATCATGGACAGGTATATTAAATAAGTGGGTTGAGCCACAATATAACTTTTTTAAAGTTTTATATAGAAGTAGCGCTACACAAATTATTACATCTGCAACACCGCTTGATCTTTTCAGATCTGGACAATTAAAAATTACCTCTTCTTTATACCTTGATCTTTTCTTTGGAAGAATTGGTGGTTCAATAGGAGAAACTTCTAAATTCCTTCTTATCATTGGATTTATTATTTTAATTTTAATTAGAAGAGACATTATTGATTTAAAAATACCAATTTCTATTCTTCTAACAATTTCAATTATTTCATTAATTTTTAGACAAGATCCTCTTTTTCATATACTATCTGGAGGTTTAATTATTGGTGCTCTTTTTATGGCAACAGATTATGTTACAAGTCCAATAACAAATTTAGGAAAAATAATTTATGGAATAGGTATAGGTGCATTAACTTTTATAATTAGAAATTGGGGAATATATCCAGAAGGAGTTTCTTTTGCAATTTTGTCAATGAATGTAGTAACTCCATTTCTTGATCAACTTAAACCAAGAATTTTTGGAACTGGAGGTAAAAAGTGAATAAAATAATTAAATCTGGATTAACTGTTTTTATAATAGCAACAATAGGCGCCCTTCTTTTATCCTGGGTTTATTCTTTTACCTCTCAAAAAATTGAAGAACAAAAATTTGAAACAATAAAAAGTGCTATAAGTGAAATATTTCCAGATGAATCTAGTTTTGAATTGTTGTCTAATTTTTCTAATAAAGAGATAGGTGGAGGTATAAATATTATTGAAGTTTATAAAGTTGTTCTAAAAGATGAGAATATTGGTTTTGTTATTAGAGCAAAATTCTCTGGTTATGGAGGTAAAATTGAATCACTTATTGGTTATGAAGGTGATAAATGCAAGGGTATATATGTATTAGAACACAGTGAAACTCCAGGATTAGGTTCAAAAATAGTTGAAGGTTCTTTTAAAAACCAATTTATTGATAAAAAATTGAGTGATCCTTTTAAGGTTAAAAGTGATATAACACCTATTTCTGGTGCTACAATATCATCTAACGCAGTTTCAAATGCTGTTAAAAAAATTGGAGTTTTCTATCTTGAAAATTTAAAAGGGAGGCAATAAATGAAAAAAAATCTTTGGAAAGAATTAGCCAAAGGTTTAACAAGAGAAAATCCAATATTGATTTTGATGTTAGGATTATGCTCTGTTCTTGCAGTTTCAACTGATGTTGCAAATGGTGTGGGTATGAGTTTAGGTTTTAGTTTTGTTTTAATAACTGCAGAACTTCTTTCATCTGCATTTAGAAAAATAATTCCAAATGAAGTTAGAATTCCTATTTTTTTAATATTTATTGCTGTTCCAACTACAATTGTTGATTTAATAATGAAAGCCTATTTTCCACCTTTATCAAAATCTATGGGTGTTTTTATACCTTTAATTGTTGTTAATTGTATAGTTCTTGGTAGAGTTGAGGCTTTTTCTTATAAAAGGTCTTTTTCAGAAACTTTAATGGATTCATTAGGAATGGCAATTGGATATTCATGGGTAATTATTTTGTTAAGTGTTATTAGAGAAATTTTAGGGAAAGGAACTTTTCTTGGAAAAGAGGTTTTTTCAAAAAATTTTCAACCAATGTCAATACTATCTTTTCCACCTGGTGGATTTTTCTTAATAGCAGTTTTTATTGCTGTTTTAAATGCAACTTTAAAAAGGAGGAAATAGATGTTAAATAATTTAATTAAAATTATAATTGCTGCAACTATAGTTGACAATATGGTTTTTATTAGATATCTTGCTCTATGCTCTTATGTAGGAATAACAAGTTCAATTGATGCATCAATTGGTATGACTTTTGCAGTTATATTTGTTCAAACACTTGCAACAGCGATAACTTGGATCATTTTCCATTTCTTTATGAAAGGTCTTGAATATTTACAAATAATTGTATTCATCTTTACAATTGCATCACTTGTTCAACTTGTTGAAATCTATTTGAAAAAAAATGTTCCATCTCTTTATAAAGCCATGGGAATTTATCTTCCTTTGATTACAACAAATTGTATGATTCTTGCAGTAACTTTAATAAATATTGACAAAAATTATAATTTCATTGAAAGTTTAGTATATGCAATTGGCTCTGCATTGGGTTATGGTCTTGCGCTTTTGATTCTTGCAGGTATAAGAGAGAGATTAAAGATTTCAAATGTTCCAAAATTTTTTAGAGGATATCCTCTTGTTTTTGCTTCTATGGCTCTTATAGCAATTGCATTTTTAGGGTTTAAAGGTCTAATTAAATAGGAGGATAAATTTATATGAATATAATTTTAAAATCTGTTGTTATAATGGGGGGTATTTCAATTATTTTTGGAATTCTATTATCTTTTTTTAATAAAATTTTTGAAGTAAAAGTTGATGAAAGGGTTTCTGAAATTCAATCACTTCTTGCTGGTGCAAATTGTGGAGCTTGTGGTTATCCTGGATGTGAAGCATTTGCAAACGCAATAGTAAATGAAGGAATAGATCCAACAAAATGCAAAGTAACAAATGGAGATAATATGAGCAGAATTCTTGAAATCGTGGGTAAAAACCCTTTAAATATTGATAAAGAAAGACCTGTATTAAAATGTGTTGGAGACATATATACAGAAATTAAAAGAGCAAGTTATTCTGGAATTGAAGATTGTCGAGAAGTTCAATTTGCTTTTAATGGTGATAAAAATTGTGAATATGGGTGTGTTGGTTTTGGAACATGCGAAAGAGCATGCCCTTTTGATGCAATAAAAATGAAAGATGGTCTACCAGAATTTGATTACGACAAATGTACTGGATGTGGAATTTGCTCTAGAATTTGTCCAAGAAATGTAATAATAATGTTAAAATGGAGTAATTATGGAATTATTATGTGCAATAGTCCCAAAAAAGGAATTGATGTTAGAAAAGAGTGTAAAAGAGGTTGTATTAAATGTGGTATTTGCATTAAAGTTTGTCCAACTAAAGCAATTTCATGGGGTGAAAATGGTTTACCTAAAATTGATATGAATTTATGTGATCTTTGTAAATTATGTGTTGAAAAATGCCCAACTCATGTTATAAAAATACAAAGAGATGATGTTATACTAATATATGAGGAGGAAAAAATAAAAGTTTGAAATTTAAGAAAATTATTTACAACAACATTATGTTAAATTATAATAAAAATGTGAAAAAAATAATAATTATATTTATTTTATTAAATTTAATTTTTGTTATTCCAAAAATAGGTTATTCAGAAGAAAAGGGATATAAAAAAATTATAACAATAAAAGAAAACGGAGGAATTTTAAGAAACCCAAATTTTATATATTTAACAATAGAAGATGAAAATTTAAAAAAAGATTCAAATTTTATTCTAATTGATTCTAAAACTAATAAAGAAATACCTGTTCAATTAATAAATCAAGAGGATAAAAAGGTTAAAATAAGATTTGAATTAAATTTAAATAAAGGTGAAGAAAAAAAATTAGAATTTAGATTTGCAACTAAAGAAAAAAGAACAGAATTAGAAAATATATATTTTTCATATCCAAATTTTATTGGAACTGAATTTTATGGTATTTCATTTGAAAAAATTTATATTGTTGGTTTGAAAGAATGTGATGTAAAAGTAATTACAAAGGATGGAAAATCTCTTTTTGAAGGAAAAGTTAAATATGGGCAATTTAAAAGAATAGATCTTTCAAAACCTCAAATTTTTTATGTTAAATCAACAGGTCCAATTATGGTCATTTCTTCTTCAATTGGTGATACAAATATAAATGAACCGCAAGATAAAAGTGATGATGATTTAACTTATTATATTGGAAGCGAAGGTGTAATTTTTACTAATAAAGATATGTTTATTTCTTCTTTTGCTGATAATAATAAAATTTATATAGAAGATGCTGGAGGAAAATTAATATACAATGGAAAAATTGATAAGTTAAATCCACTCACATTCTCTTTTAAATATGCTTCAGTTATTTTATTTAAATCTGATTATCCTGTTTTAATTCAATATGGAAATTTTGATGATTCACCTTTTTTGCCAATGATTTCTTATAAAGGAAATTTAAATGCATTCTCATTTAAAGATTTAACTGTTTTTTCTCCAATTTCTGATATAAATTACAATATCAATTTAATAAAATCGAAAAAAAATTTAAAAGGTACAATAAATAAATCAGAAATTAAAGAAATTGAGACAGAAATTGAGGGATTTGATCTTAATATACAAAAATTGTCATATATTTATACATTCGGAACTTCATCAAATTTTGGTGGAGAACAAATACTATCAGTAACAGGAATTCCAAATGAAAAAGAGTTTAATTTTATTACTGGAAAAATTTCAACAAAATTCTCAAAAGGCCACAAAAGAGTTATTTATGTTTTGGCATTAGAAGATGATACTGAAGTAAATTTAATTGATTATAACAATAATAAAAATCAAAAAGTTACACTTCAAAAAATGTCTATTTTTCAATATGAAACTGAAATATCTAAATCTCAAATTTCAATTAAATCAAATAAAGATGTACTTGTTTTTGAATCAACAAATCACCTTACAAGGGAAATATTATTTAATATTTCACCAGTAAAGGATGAATCTATTTTAATAGATATAGGAAAAACAGAACCTATTGGTACAGGAACAACACCACCATCGAAACCTGAAACACCAACTGGAAAACCCCCAAAAGTTGAAATACCAGAGGGTCTAATAAATATAATATTATGGGAAATTACTCTTCTGCCACTAAGATTTACTAATTTTATTAATAATTTAAAAATTGTTAGTGATTTATTTAAGAATATTGAATTTATAAAAATTGCTTTACCAAAATTTTCTATTAAACTTCCAGCTTTTATTGATGAGATACTGCCTCCATTTTTAAAAGGTTTTAACTTTTTCTTATTAATTATTTTAATTATTCTATTATTAATTTTGATAATTCTTTTAATGAGAAGAAAAAAGATAGAAAAACCAAAAGCACAAATTGAAGAAATTGAAGAGATTGAAATACCTGGTGTAGAAAAAATAAAAAAAGAGCCTAAATTAGAAGAAGTTCAACAAAAACAAGAACAGATTGAAGAAATAAAATTAGAAAAAGAGGAAGTAATAGAAATTAAGCCAGAAGAGAAAGAAAAAGAAACAATAGAATTTAAAAAGGATTATGAGATAAAAGAAGAATCAAAATTTGAAGAAACTATACCAGTTATTTCGATACCAGAAAAACCAAAAGAACTTATACCAAAAGAAATAGTTTCAGAAAAAATTATAGATACAACAATTTTAAAAGGTAAAGTTGTCATTGATAGAAAAACTTTATTAAAAATAATTGAATTAGATTTATTTCCATTTCTACAAGAAGCGTATATCGATTCGAAAGCTGTTTCAGATTTGCCAATTAAATATAGAACTTCTGAAAAAATTAAACCAGTTGAATTAACTAAATATGAAGAAAGTATGGCAGAAGACCTTGGTAAAAGAGTAGGTGGTTCAAAAGAAACAGGAGAAGCTATTGCAATTGCGTTAAGAATGAAAATTGATAAATGCATAGTAGGTGAAAAGTTTAATAGAGTATTTCAAAATATAAATATATATTCTTATGAGAAATTAGGGTGAGTTATGAAATTTTTAATTGGAGGTATTTCTCCACATCCCCCACTTTTAATACCTGAAATAGGTGGTTTAGAAAGAAAATATGTAAAAAAAACCGATGAAAGTTTATTTATTCTTGCTGAAAAAATTATAAAACAAAGAGTTGAAACCATTCTTTTCATGTCACCTCACTCTCCTTTTATTAGAGATGGTATAACAATTTTTTCAGGAGATACCTTATATGGAGATTTTTCACAATTTGGAGCAAGTGAGGTTTGTTTTGAATATAAAAATGATATTGAACTTGTTGATTCTATCATAAATATAGGAAAAAATTTCGGAATTAAATTTTATAAACTTCCACCTGATTATACACTTGATCATGGTATTTTAGTTCCACTTTATTATCTAGATAAATTAAAGGATTATGAATTTAAAATTGTCTGTATGAGTCAACATTTTACACTTGATAGAGATAAATTTAAAATTTTTAAAGAAATTTTTAATGAGATTGATTTACCTGATAAAAGAATAGCTTTTATTGCTTCTGGAGATATGTCTCATAGATTACTTTCAACAGGTCCTTATGGATTTCATCCAAGTGGACCCAAATTTGATAATTTAGTTATAGAAGCAATTAAAAATGAAAATTTTGAAGATTTACTATCTATACCAGAAAATTTAATTGAAGAAGCAAGCGAATGTGGTTATAGATCTATTCTAACACTTTTTACATTAATGCCATTTGATGAATTTAAAGCAGAAATTTTATCTTATGAAGGACCATTTGGAGTAGGATATTTAGTTTGTATAGTAGAAAGGAGAGAAAATGCATAAACTTGTAAAACTTGCTAAAAATACAGTTGAACTATATGTAAAACAAAGAAAGATTTTTATACCAAATTTAGATGAATATAAAGAGTATTTAAATATCAGAAAAGGAGCTTTTGTTACTATTCATAAAGGGAAAGATTTAAGAGGTTGTATTGGTACATATCTACCAACAAGAGAGAATGTAATTGAGGAAATTATATACAATGCAATTGCATCTGCAACTGAGGACCCTAGATTTCCACCAGTTTCTCAAAATGAACTCGATGAATTAACATATTCTGTTGATTTGCTTGAAGAGCCAGAAGAAGTAAAAGATTTAGAAGAACTTAATCCCCAAATTTATGGAGTAATTGTTTCAAAAGGTTTTCGAAGAGGTCTTCTTTTACCTAATATTGAGGGTGTTGATAGTGTGGAAGAACAATTAAGAATTGCAAAACTTAAAGCAGGTATACATCCAAAAGATACAGATGTAAAAATATATAAATTCAAAGTTACAAGATTCCATTAATAAATGAATAAAAAAGATGAAATTTATATGAAGGTAGCCCTCTATGAGGCAAAGAGGGCTTTTTTAGAATATGAGGTACCTGTTGGAGCTGTAATTGTAAAAGACGGAATAGTAATTTCAAGAGCACATAATAAAAAAGAGAAAAATAAAGATTCTACATCTCATGCAGAAATAAATGCAATAAGAATTGCAACTAATAAATTGAATGATTGGAGATTAAATGGTTGTGAAATTTATATAACTAAAGAACCTTGTTTAATGTGTGCAGGTGCAATTATTGAATCTAGAATTAAGAGAGTTATATTTGGTTTTTTTGATAAAGAACATGGCGCTTTTGGAGGTAAAATAAATATTTTGGAATATTTAAATGCTAAAATTATAATAGTGAATGGAATTCTTGAAAAGGAGTGTTTTGAAATATATAGAAATTTTTTTGAAATTTTACGGAGAGGTGGCTGAGCGGTCTAAAGCGCCTGCCTCGAAAGCAGGAAAGCGGATTTTATCCGCTTCGCGGGTTCAAATCCCGCCCTCTCCGCCATATATTTAGGAGGAAAAAATGAAACCATTTGTTCTAGTAGTTGACATGATTCATGATTTTATTGATGGTAAATTTAAGAATGAAAGGGCAAAAAAAATAATTCCAAACATACAAAAACTAATTGAATTTGCAAGAGAAAAGCAAATTCCAATTATTTATTTAAAAGATTCTCATGAAAAAGGAGATCCTGAAGAGAAACTTTGGGGCGAACACGCTTTAAAAGATTCAAAAGGAAGCGAAATTATTGAAGAACTTAAACCTAAAAAAAATGATTATATAATTTTAAAAAGAACTTATTCAGGTTTTTTTAAAACTGACCTAGATCTTTTATTAAAAAAATTAGAGGTTGATACTGCTTTTGTAGTTGGAATTTCCACTGACATTTGTGTTCAAAATAATGTTGGAGAATTATTTTATAGAGGATTTGATATTTATGTTTTAAATGATGGAACAGCATCAATAAGTGAAGAAAACCATGAAATTGCATTGAATTATATGAAAAATATTTTTAATGCGAAAATTATCTCTCTTGAAGATGCACTAAAACTTCTTGAGGAGGTAAAATGAAAATTTTTAGAGTACCAACAGAAGAAGAAATCAAACAAGGATTATGCACTGATGCATATTTTGTAAGAACAGAAGAAGTATTAAAAGGACTAAACGATGAAACAGAAGTAACTATGGAACTTATGACTAAAAAATTTCCTGATAAAAATTATACATTTGGAGTTCTAGCAGGGCTTTATGAGGTTGCAAAACTTCTAGAGGGTTTGCCAGTCGATGTGGATGCTATGGAAGAGGGAGATTTTTTCTTTCCAGAGGAACCTGTTTTAAACATTTCAGGTAAATATATTGATTTTGTTAGATATGAAACATCAATATTAGGTTTTATATGTTCATATTCAGGTATAGCATCAAAGGCAATTAGAGTAAGAATTGCAGCAAAAAATAAAACAGTTCTCTCATTTGGAACAAGAAGACAACATCCATTTCTTGCTCCAACAATTGAATATGCAACATACATAGCAGGATTTGATGGAGTATCTAATGTAATTGGTGCTAAATATTTAGGCAAAGAAGCAGTTGGAACTATGCCTCATGCATTAATTCTTGTTCTTGGAGATAATAAAAAAGCATTTAAAAGCTTTGATGAAATTGTTGATAAAAAAATTCCTAGGATATGTTTAATAGATACATCAGGCTCACCTATTACAGAACTTGAAGATGCATTAGAAGTTTTAGGTAAAAATTTAAAGGGTGTTAGAATTGACTCTGGTAATTTAAAAGCAATTGGAAAAGAAATAAGATGGTATTTGAACCTGAAAGGTAGAAATGATGTTTTGATATATTTCAGTGGTGGTTTAGATGAATATTCTATCGTAGAATTAAATGATGTTGGTGATGGCTTTGGAGTTGGAACAAAAATTGCTGATGCTGATGTTATTGACTTTGCATTAAAAATTATAGAAGTAAATGGAAATCCTAGAGCAAAAGTTGGAAATTATCCAGGAAAGAAACAAGTATTAAGAAATGAAAAATTTGAAGATATAGTAACATTATATGGCAATAAAAAAGAGGGGTTTAAAGAGCTTTTAAAACCATTGATCAGAAATGGTAAATTAGTAAGAGAAATTCCTGAACCAGATAAAGTTAGAAAAAGAGTCTTAGAAAATTTAACTTTATTACCAGATTATTTAAAAACAATAGTTGGGGAGAAAGAATTTCCTGTTAAATTGATACCTAATTTAGTATAATTATATATGGAACTTGGAAGAAGAGATGGTCGCAGTTAACCTCTTTAAAGGTTAACTGAGGAAAGTCCAGGCTCCATGGGCAAGAGTGCTGAACGCAAGTTCAGCGGGAGTAATCCCGGGAAAGTGTCACAGAAACTACACCGCCAGGATCTTTTAATCCTGGTAAGGGTGAAAAAGTGTGGTAAGAGCACACTATGGGATCAGGTGACTGATCCCATGGACAAACCCCACTCGGAGCAAGGTCAAATAGGAGAACTTTGCCCAATTATATAAGTTCTCGGGTTGACCGCTTAGATAGATGACCATCTTAAACACAGAACCTGGCTTATCTTCTTCCAAGTTCCTATTTACATTCCTTTAAAGGTTAATTCTATTGCTGTATCTATAGATCTTTGTAATATTTCAGGCAGACCCTCAATTTTAACATTTAAAAACCCTCTTAAAATTAGTGAGATAGCGTCATCTTCTTTTATTCCTCTTGACATTAGATATTCAATTTCATCTTTAGCAATTTTTCCAACAATTGCTTCATGACTCATTTCAACATCTTTATTTTTAGAATATAATTCAGGAATTGTAATAATTTCTCCTAAATCTTTTAACATAATTCCGTTGCATTCCATATGTGCTTTAATATTCTTACCTTTTCCTATAAGTGACCCTTTTGAAATTATTTTTCCACCATCACTTATAACTCTACTTATTATTTCACCACTTGTTTCGTCACCATTCAAGAAAATTTTTCCACCAATATCAAGATGTGTATCTTTATCAGCAAAAAGAATTGAAACAAGTTTTGCTTTTGCTCTTTTTCCTACTAAATAAATATTAGGTTCACTTTGAGTACTTCTGACTTTCTTTAATGAAACATAATTTGAAATAAATATTCCATCTTCATCTACAAGTGCTGCACTTCTAGGTCTAACAATAACATTGGGTGCCCAATCATGAATCATAGTAAAAGAAATTTTTGCGCCTTTTTTAACATAAAATTCTGTAACTGCAATATGGGAACCTCTATCTGAATATGTTGCAGCTGCGCAACCATTTATTAAGTTTAACTCAGAGTTCTCTTCTGCTATCACTATATTATGAACTATTTGTGAATAACCTATCTTCTTGATCAAAAAACATGTTTGAATTGGTAAATGAGTTTTAACATTTGGTAAAGTTCTAATAAAAAAACCAGATAAGCCTTTTTTTGCTACTAGTCTAGTATAAACATCTTTATCTTTATCTATTATTCTAAAAATATAATTATTAAGTTCAGGATACTTTTCTAATGCTTCTTTAAGTTGTAAAATTTCAACACCTTCTTGCTTCAAACTTATATTATATATACCTTTATCAATAAACAAAAATGATCCAATTCTATTTTTTTCTTCTATATCTACTCCAACTTTAAGGAGTTTTTCTATATCTTCTTTTTTTAAATCTTCATCTATGTTATACATCTTTCACAACCTTTAAATCCATTTTCTTTTATGTTTCTTAAAATTTCATTTGGATTTCCTTCACATAAAATTTTTCCATCATATAAAACATAACCTCTGTCAACTTCAACAAATTCAAGAATACCACCTGTATGTGTTATTATTATTCCAGATTTTTTTCTATTAACAATATTTAAATCTTTTTGTAAAAGTTTATTTATTGTATCACCTATAATTTTTATATTTTCAAGGTCAACTCCAGATTCTGGTTCATCAAAAATTATAAAATCTGGGTCTTGAGCAATAAGTTGAATAAGTTCAGATCTTTTTAATTCTCCACCTGAAAAACCTAAATTAATATCTCTTTCAAGAAGGTCATTTAATTTTAAAATATCAATGTAATTCTTATAATTACTGTTATTTGATATAATTTCAAGAATCTTTTTAAATTTAATTCCTTTTATCGAAGGAGGCTTTTGAAATAAAACTCCAATTCCTAACTTTGCTCTTTCATCAATTGAAAGATCGTTTAATAATTTATCTTTAAATATTATTTCTCCTTTTTTTATTTTATAACCACTAAAACCAAGGATTGTTAAAATTAGAGTTGTTTTGCCACTACCATTTGGGCCAAATATAGATATTGTATCACCTTCTTTAATTGTAAGGTTTATTCCTCTTAAAATCTCTTTACCATCAACTTCAACATAAAGATCATTTATTCTTAAAATTTCTCTTTTCTCCATATAAGACCTTTTTAAATTATAACACTAATATTATAATTGATATAATTTAACAAAAACAAGAGGTGTGTCATGCTTGAAGTTGAAGAGAAAGCAAAAAAAGCATTTTTATCGAAAATAAAATTGGGTGAGTTAAGTAGTGAAATAAAAAATCATGTATTAAATATTATGGCTGATAAATTAATTCAAAATATTGAAAAAATTTTATATGAAAATAAAAAAGATATTTTAAATGGAGAAAAAAATGGTCTTTCGAAATCTTTGCTTGATAGATTATTGCTTAATGAAAAAAGGATTTTAGATATGGCACAAGGCATTAAAAATTTAGTATCACTTCCAGATCCAGTTGGTGAAATTGTAGAAGGAACTACAAGGCCAAATGGATTAATAATTTTAAAAAAAAGGATCCCAATAGGTGTTGTTGGAATGATTTATGAAGCTAGACCAAATGTTACAGTTGACGCAATTTCTATTTGTTTAAAAAGTGGAAATGCAGTTATCTTAAGAGGAGGTAGTGAAGCAATTAATTCTAATCTTATCCTTTATAAAATTTTAAGCGATGTTGCTTATAAAAATGGAATTCCTGATGGAGCTATTCAAATGATTGAAAATACAGATAGAAAAGAAGTAGAAGCAATGTTTAATTTAATTGAATATATTGATGTAATTATACCAAGGGGAAATAAGAATTTTATAGATTTTGTTAAAAGAAATTCAAAAGTTCCAGTTATTGAAACAGGAGCAGGTGTTGTTCACATATATATTGATAAAGAATTTGACTTAGAAATAGCTAAAAAAATATTAGTAAATGCAAAGGTTCAAAAGCCATCTGTTTGTAACGCAGTTGAAAAACTTTTAATTCATAAAGATATTCCAAAAGAATATGTAATTGAAATTTTAGATGAATTAAAGAATAATAATGTTGAAATTATTGGAGATAAATATATAAATTCAATTTATAAAGATTCAAAACCTGCAACTACAGAAGATTGGGATTTAGAATATCTTGATTTAAAAATAACAGTGGGTATTGTTAAAGATATTGATGAAGCAATAGAACACATAAATAAACATAGCACACATCATTCTGAAGCAATAATATCAAATAATTATGAAAACATAATGAAATTTTTGAATTTAGTTGATTCTGCTTGTGTATATGCAAATGCATCAACAAGATTTTCAGATGGTGGCGAGTTTGGATTAGGTGCAGAAATTGGAATTTCTACACAAAAATTACATGCAAGAGGACCTATGGGTTTAAGAGAATTAACTTCAACAAAATATATTATTTTAGGTTCAGGTCAGATAAGAAAATAATTGTTTATGCTAAACTTATATTGATTAAACCTTCTAAGGAGGTTAGAAATATGAAAATAAGTTTTTTTGGTGCAGGAAAAATGGGAGAAGCAATTTTATCAGGTTTAATTAACAAAGGTTTTAATAAAGAAGAAATATTTGTTTCTGAAATTGTTGAAGAAAGATTAAAATGCATAAAAGAAAAATATGGAATTAATGGTTCAAATAAAAGTTTAGATGCTTTTAACTTTGGTGACATTTTAATTTCTGCTGTTAAACCTCAAAACTTAAAAGATTTATCAGAGGAACTTAAAGAACAGGATTTTAAAGATAAAATTTTACTTTCTATAATGGCAGGTGTAAAAATAGAAAAATTATTAGAGTCATTTAAAGTAAAAAAAGTAGTAAGAACTATGCCTAATATAAATGCACAAATTGGTGAAGCTGTAACTCTATGGACAGATATTGGATTAAATGAAAGTGAAAGAGAATTTGTGAGAAAGATTTTATCATCATTTGGTGAAGAGATTTATGTTTTAAAAGAGGATCACATTGATATTGGAACATCAATTAGTGGTTCAGGTCCTGCTTATGTTTTTTATTTTCTTGATGCTTTGATTGATGCAGGAGTTTATCTTGGTCTTTCAAGAGATGTTTCAGAAAAACTTTCAATTCAAACAATTTTAGGATCTATTTTACTTAAAAAACAAACTCAAGAAGAAGCACATAAATTGATTCATATGGTAACATCCCCAGGTGGTACTACAATTGAAGCATTATATAAATTTGATGAGAATAGATTAAAATATACAATTATGAGTGGTGTTATTGAAGCATATAAAAAGAGTAAATTGCTTGGTGAAAGCAAAAAATAACATTTATAAGTGATAATAGCAATTATGTTATAGGAGTTAATAATGTATGAAAACATAAAAGTTAAAAAAGTTATTGAAAGAAATATCAAAGAATGGGATGGTAAAGGTGCTACAATTTTATATCTTGGTGGATGCAATTTTAGATGTCCTTATTGCAATCAGAGGGATTTAGTTTTAAATCCATCTTTACTTCCTGATATACCTTATGAAGAGATAAGAAATTTTTTATTGAGTAATAGAAAATGGATTGAAGTTGTGGTTATTAATGGTGGTGAGCCTTTTTTAAATCCTTCTCTTTTACCCTTACTTCAAGATTTAAAGAAATTAGGCTTTTTAACAAAAGTATTAACTAATGGTTCAAATGAAGCATTAATTAGAAAATTACTTCCAACAAAATTAATTGATTTACTTTCTATTGATATTAAAGCTCCAATAAATGAATCAAAATACAAAGAAGTTGCGAAAGTAAGTATTGATTTAAGAAATATTAAAAATTTGTTACTTTTTTTAAAAAATAGTTCTTTTGATTATGAAATTTCAGTAACTCCTCATCCATCAACTATGAGCGAGGAAGATTTTGAAGAGATTATTGACAATATTGGTAGTATAAAAAGATTTGTTATTAGAAAAATCGAAAAAGGTGATTTTTTAGATGAAAAAATTAAAAATATAGATACATATTCAGATGAATTTATCCATATGCTTTATTTAAAAGCAAAAAGATGTTTTAAAGATGCATTAGTAAGATTGATCTAAAAATTGTAAATTTAAATTATATTTTAACTTTTAATAATATGAATGATTTATTAAAAAAAGATTTAGATATTGAGAAATATATTAAATTAAATAGATATTCAGAATTACTATTGAATTCACCAAAGAAAATTCCCATTATGTGTGAATTGAATTTAGATAAAATTTATAAAAAATATATTGAAGAGTCATTTTACTATATAGATTATATAAATGATGGAGAAAAAGTTTTAGATTTAGGAAGTGGCGCTGGTTTCCCTGGGATACCTTTATCAATTATTCTTGAAAATTCTGATTTTTATTTAATTGATAGAAAACAAAATGTTTGTAAATTTTTAAATTATATAAAAGAAAATCTTAATTTAAATAATGTTTATATTTTAAACTTAAGAGCAGAAGAATTAAAAAAAGAAAAATTAAAGTTTAACAAAGTAGTTGCAAGAGCATTTAATAGAATAAATTATATTTTAGATCTTATAGATGAAATAATATATAAAAATGGATTAGTGATTCTTGGAAAAGGAAGAAATTTAGACAATGAAATTAACTCTCAAATTAACAAAAATTTTATGTTATATAAAAAAATAAAAACATATTTTGGTTATATTGTTGTTTATAAGAAAATTAATTAAATATTATTGAAAAAAATTAAATTTAATATAAAATAAAGAGAGGTCGGGGCGTGGCGCAGGTTGGCTAGCGCACCAGCATGGGGTGCTGGGGGCCACTGGTTCAAGTCCAGTCGCCCCGACCATTTTAATTTAAATTACTAAAAACGGGATATGGCCCAGTTTGGAAGGGCGCTTGGTTCGGGACCAAGAAGTCGTGGGTTCGAATCCCACTATCCCGACCAGGAAGTGAAAAATGGATAAAAGAATCCCTTTACTTTTTGCATTAAAAAATTATATTGATAAAAAAAGACCTGCATTTCATATGCCAGGTCACCACAGAGGAAAGGGTGTTCATAAATTTTTAAAAGAACTCTGGGGTGAAAATATATTTTTATTTGATATTACAGAAGTTGAAGGTATGGATTACCTTCATAAACCAGAAGGTGTAATAAAAGAGGCACAAGAATTAGCAGCAAAGGCTTTCGGTGCAAAAAAAACTTTCTTTTTAATAAATGGAAGCACTGTAGGGAATCTTGTCATGCTTGTTTCAACATTGAACCCAAAAGATAGTGTGATACTTCAAAGAAATTCCCACAGATCTATTATTGGTGGTCTCGCAGTTTTTGACTTAATTCCAGTATATATTCAATCTGAAATACATGAAACTACTGGTATTCCATGGGGTATTAAACCAGAAACATATGAAAAAGTTGTTAAAAATAATAATTCAAAAGTATCTTTTATAACTTCACCAAACTACTACGGAATGTGTGAAAATATTGAGGAGATATTAAAAATAGGTAGAAAGTATAATCAAACTATGCTTCTTGATGAAGCTCATGGTGTACACTTTCCTTTTAATTCAAAACTTCCAATTAGTGGAATAAAATTAGGATATGATATGATAGTTCAATCTGCTCATAAAACTCTTCCATCATTAACTCAAACTTCATTTTTACATATAAATGGAGAAAATATTGACATGGATAGAGTTTTTGATGCATTAACTTTTCTCGAGTCATCATCTCCAAGTTATCTTTTTATGACATCATTAGATGTTGTAAGATATCAAATGGAAACAGAAGGAGAGAAAATTTGGAATGAGGTTTTAGAGTTAGCAGAGTATACAAGAAATGAAATAAATAAAATAGATGGTTTGTACACTATTGGTAAAGAGATTCTTAATGATGGAATATATGATCTTGATTTAACAAAGATTACTGTTAATACAAAAAATATTGGTCTTACCGGATTTGAGGTTGAGGAAATTTTAAATAAAGAATATAATATAGAGATAGAACTCTCTGATTCAAATAATATACTTATATTTTTAACACCTGGAATAACTAAAGATGAGATTGATGCTCTTATTTTAGCTTTGAAAGATATAGTTATGAAAAAAAGAAAAAAACCAATTGAAAATAATTTTGTTTTACCAGAAATACCACCTATGGCTGCAACTCCTAAAGAAGCGTTTTTAAGAGAAAAAGAAATTATTGAACTTACTAATGCAAAAGGAAGAATATCAGGAAAAATTGTTTCAGCATACCCTCCAGGTCTTCCAATTCTTGTTCCAGGTGAAATAATAACTGAAAATATTTTGAATTATTTATTAGATCTTAAATCACAAGGAGCTAATCTTCAAGGATTTATGGATAAAGATTATAACTTTATTAAAGTTTTAAAATAATATATAATAATAAAGTTGGTTTTTTAGGAGGGTATATGGAGGTTGACTTTATACAAAAGATTTATGAAAAAGAAAAGGAAATAGAAGATAGAATTGAGAAATTTAAAAAGGATTTAGAAGAAGAAAGAAAAAAGTTTATAAAAGAAAATGAAGAATATTTAAAAAAAGTAGAAGAAGAATTTTCAAAGAAACTAGAAGAAGAGTTATTAAATTTAGAAAAAGAGTATGAAGATAAATTAAATCAAAAAATTGAAACAATAAAAGAAGATTTCAAAAACAAAAAAGAAAAATTTGAAAAGAACTTTGAAAAAGCATTTGATTTTATTTTAGGGAGGATTCTAGAATAAATGGCAATAGATAGAATGCTTGAAATTCATATCTTTTTGCCAAAAAAAGAATTTTCTAAATATTATCAATTTTTAAAACTCGAAGGCAAAGTTGAAATTGATGAAATCCAAAATATAAATGGTCTTTCATATTTTAAAGATAAAGATCCAGAAAAATATGATGAAATATTAAAACAAATTGAATTTTTAATACAAGAATTATCAAAATTTAAAAAGAAAGGTAATTTTATAAAAGATTTTATTCCAGAAAGAATTGAGTTAAGTTTTAGTGAACTTCAAAATTTAGTACACAATTTTGATATTAAAAAAGTTTATGAAAAAATACATAGTATAACAAAAAAAGAGGAAAAAATTAAAGATGAAATAAAAGATATAGAACATAAATTAAAAGTTCTTTCACCATATTATAACTTAAATTTAAATATTGAAATTTTATCACTTATAAAAACTTTGAATTTAAAAATTGGTGAATTAAAAAAGGTAAATTTTAAAAAAATAGAAGAGAATAAAGAAAGATGCGAGACAAGAATTATTTCAGAAGATAAAAATAATTTTTATATTTTAATTGGTTATAAAAGAGAAGATTTTGAATTTGAAAAATTACTCGAAAAATTGGAATTCAAAGAATTAGAGATTAAGAATTTCAAAGGAAAACCTAAAGAAATTGTTGATATGTATAAAGATAAATTGATTTCATTAAATAAGACTCTTGAGGATTTGGCTAAAGAAAAGAAAAAAGAATCTAACTCTATAAAAAAAATTGAAATAATAAGAGAGTATTACTTAGATAAAAAATATGAAGAAGAAACTAAATCAAAAATAGTTGAGTCAAAATTCTTAACCTATATATTCGGATATATTAGGGAAAAAGATTTTAATGAACTAAAAAATAAAACAAAAGAGAAATTTCAAAGAGTTTTAATATATGCTCAAGAACCAAAAAATATAGAAAAAGTTCCTGTTTCTCTTTCAAATAATAAATTTATTAAACCCTTTGAGATGCTTGTTAATATGTATGGTTATCCTAAATATAGAGATTTTGATCCAACTCCTTTTTTAGCACCATTCTTTATTTTATTCTTTTCTCTTTGTTTTGGTGATGTAATATATGGATTGCTTCTAATACTAGGCTCTTTTTTTATAATTAAAAAATTTAATGTTCATGAAAAAGACAGGAATTTCTTTTATTTCTTTATAATTCTTGGTATATTTTCAACTATTGTAGGAGTGTTAACAAATTCATATGCAGGTGATTTAATATCTTTTCCAAAACTTGCAATAATTGACCTTCTTGAGGAAAAACCAGGTGAAACTCCAGGTCTCATAAAAATGCTTATTTTTTCTCTTGCTGTTGGTTTTATAACACAAATTTTTGGTTTAATTTTAAAAGCATTAGATAATATCAGAAAAGGAAATATATTAGATGCAATATTTGATCAATTTTCTTGGATTATTGCATTAATTGGAATTATTCTTTATATTGTTTTATCAAAAAATCCAATTTTATCTAAAATTGGTTTATATTTATTCATATCAGGAATTTTAATAATAGTATTAACTGGTGGAAGGAGTTCTAAAAAACTAACCGGAAAAATAATTGGTGGGATTGTTTCTTTATATGGTATTGTGAGTTCATATGGTTTTTCTTCAGCATTAGGAGATATTCTTTCATATTCCAGATTACTTGCATTGGGATTTTCAACAACAGTCTTGGGAATTCTTATAAACACAATCGCAAGGATGTTTTCAAAAGGAATTTTAGCACTGTTAATAATTCCATTAATTTTAGTATTAGGTCATGGATTAAATATATTTATGGGTCTTTTGGGATCATTTGTTCATCCAACAAGGTTAATATTTTTAGAGTTTTTTGGGAGATTTTATGAAAATGGTGGAAAGAAATTTACACCATTTAAGTTTAAGAGTGAAAAAGTGATAATAAAAAACTAAAGAAAGGAGTGGTTAATATGTCAGAAGTTTATGGGTTAGTTTTTGCAATTTTAGGTATGGCCTCTGCGATTACATTAGCTGGAATTGGATCTGCAATTGGTATTGGAATTTCAACAATGCAAACTGCTGGTGTTCTCTCAGAAAAGCCTCATTTATATGGAAAACTTTTCGTTATTACTGCACTTCCAGGAACACAAGGTTTTTATGGTTTCATACAACTTTTCTGGATTGCAACAAGAATAGGTTTGTTTGGAGGAGTTCCTAAAATACCAGTTAATACCGGAATGCAGCTATTTTTTGTAGGTCTTGGAATGGGTATGGTTCAACTTATTTCTGCGATTTGGCAAGGAAAAGTTTCTGCAGCATCAATTAATCTTGTTGCAGAAAAAGAAGAAGAGGCAGGTAGAGCAATAATTTTACCAGGTCTTGTTGAAATTTATGCAGTCATATCACTTATTGCAGCAATCTTAGTAACTCAGTTTATAACCCAAGGTCTATGAATATAGATGAATTAATTAAAGAAATTGAAATAGAGGGGGAAGAAGAGATAAAAAATTTAAATGAAAAATTTAATCAAGAAATAGAAAAATTAAAAAAGGATTATGAAGAAAAAGTCAAGTTTATTCAATTAAAATGGAATGAGTTGATAGAAAAGGAAAAAACTTCTTTTAGAGAAAAGAAAGAACTAGATATTAAAAATAAAATAGAATTAATAATTCTAAATTTCAAAAATGAAATTTTAGAAAGTTTTAAGAGTTATTCATATCAGTTATTAGAGTCTCTTTCTGTAAAGAATTTAAGAGATTTTTATAAAAAAGAAATAATAAAAAATGTCGAATCATCAGATGTTGAGGTTCACTTCGATAAAAAGATAAAAGAGATTTTTAATGAAAATTTTAAAAAAGAGATTACAGAAGAAATAGAAAAGAGATTTCCAAATACCCATATAAAATTTATAGAAGATAATGAAGTTTTTGTGAAAGGAAAAAGTTATATCTCAAAAATCTCTCTTGTTGATAAATTTAATGAAATTTTTAATGAGAATATTCTCAAAATTTCAAAAATTATATTTGAAGAAACATGAAACTGAAATTTAGTAACTATTCTTATTTATCAGCAAAATCAATCATACTTATAAGTTATTTTCCAAAAGTAGAAACATTAAAATCATTTTTATCTCTCTCAAAAGAAGTTTTTTTAGATCATATTAAAAAAAGTTATGAAATTGAAACTGAAAGTTTAAATTTAGATGAAATTTTACTTCTTGACTGGAACGACACAATAAAAAGATTTAAAAGAATTCTTTCTGATGAAAATCTGTATAAATATTTCGAGATTGAAAAAGAATATGAAATTATTAGAGATGAAAATAATCTATTTGAAAAGGAATATGAAAAAATTAAAAAAGAACTCTTTCTTTTAAACTTTTCAGATTTCTTTAAAAATTTTATAAAGTTAAAAATTGATTTCTATAATATTTTAAGTTTCTTAAAACACAAATATTTTGGTACTTATTTTAGATTTATTGATAGCGGAAGGCTAAATTACAGATTGTTCAAAAATTATGAAAAAGAATCATTAGATAGTTTTATTGAATTTATTAATTTAAAATATCCTGAAACTTATGAAAAAAATCCAATAATTTTTTTTGAACTATTCGACAAAAAAAGAGATGACATATTAATAAATTATCTGAAAAATTCAAAATTTTTAGTATTTGGCCCTGAGATAATTTTTTCCTATCTTGTTCTTAAAAGCTTAAATAATATAAATCTTAGATTAATTTACCATGGAATTACATATAATTTACCTCATGATGAAGTGCTAAGGAGGTTAAGAGTTATAAATGAGTAAAATTGCATATTTTGGAGATGAAATAATTTCTAAATTTTTATCTTCTTTTGGAATAAAAACTTTTAGTGAAAATATTATTGAAAATTTTATAAATTCATATAAGAATGATGAATATTCAATATTGATAATATCAGAAGAAGTTTCTCATGAAATATTAAAAGTTTATGAAGAATTAAACAAGAAAATTTTACCAGTTGTTTTATTTTTACCTTCAAAAGGAAAAAGAGAGGAAATAAATTATAAGTATATTAAAAAACTTACTGAGAAAGCAATTGGAGTTGATATTCTTGAAAAAGGAGAATAAATCATGGAAAAAGGAATAATTTCAAAAGTTTCTGGTCCTCTTGTTGTAGCAAGAGGGCTTAAAAATGCAAAAATGTATGATGTTGTTTATGTTGGAAAACTAGGTCTTCTTGGAGAAATAATTCAAATTAAAGAAGACCTATCATTTATACAGGTGTATGAAGAAACAAGTGGAATAGGCCCAGGTGAAGAGGTTATAACATCAGGTGAGCCACTTTCTGTTGAATTGGGTCCAGGTCTTATTGGTTCAATTTTTGATGGAGTTCAAAGACCACTTGACATCATAAGCTCAAAACATGGTTCTTATATTGTAAGAGGTGTTAAAGAAAATTCAATTCCAAGAGATAAAGAGTGGGAATTTGAGGCAATAATAAAGGAAGGAGAATTCGTTGAAGAGGGGGACATAATTGGAGTTGTACAGGAAACAGAGATTGTTAAACATAAAATTTTAGTACCAATTGGAATTAGAGGTAAGGTAAAAAAAGTATTTAAAGGTAAATTGAAAGTAGAGGATCCAGTTGCAATTATTGATTCTGATGGAAAAGAAATAGAAATTAAAATGTTAACTCATTGGCCTGTTAGAATTCAAAGACCATTTAAAAAGAAACTACCACCAGATATACCTTTAATAACTGGTCAAAGAGTTATAGATGGTTTCTTTCCTATTGCAAAAGGCGGCACTGCTTGTATACCTGGTCCTTTTGGTTCTGGTAAAACTGTAACTCAACATCAACTTGCAAAATGGGCTGATGCAGATATTATAGTTTATGTTGGTTGTGGTGAAAGAGGAAATGAAATGACAGAAGTTTTAATAGAATTTCCAGAACTTAAAGACCCAAAAACAGGATATCCTCTTATGAAAAGGACAATATTAATTGCAAATACATCTAACATGCCTGTTGCTGCAAGAGAAGCTTCAGTTTTTACTGGGATTACACTTGCAGAATATTTTAGAGATCAAGGATATGATGTTGCTCTAATGGCTGATTCAACTTCAAGATGGGCTGAGGCAATGAGAGAAATTTCAGGTAGATTAGAAGAAATGCCCGGAGAGGAGGGGTATCCCGCTTATCTTGCATCTAGAATCGCTTCTTTTTATGAAAGAGCAGGAAAGGTTATTTGTCTTGGAAAAGATTCAAGAATATCCACTTTGAGTGTTATTGGTGCTGTTTCTCCACCAGGAGGTGATCTTTCAGATCCTGTTGTGCAATCAACTTTAAGAGTAACAAAAGTTTTTTGGGGACTTGATGATGCACTTGCTTCACAAAGACACTTTCCTGCTATTAATTGGTTAACAAGTTATTCTCTATATACAGTTGACTTAGATCCTTTTTATAAAAAAAATATAAGTGAAGAATTTCCAAAATTAAGAGAAAAAGCAATGGAAATTCTTGAAAAAGAAGCAGAACTTGAAGAAATTGTAAGGTTAGTTGGTATAGATGCTTTATCTCCAAAAGATAGATTAATACTTGAAACTGCAAAATCAATTAGAGAAGATTTTTTGCATCAAAATGCTTATCACGAAATTGATACATACACATCATTAAATAAACAATATTTTATGCTTAAAGCAATTCTTTTATTTTATGAACTCGGAAATATAGCATTAGAAGAAGGTGTTGAACTTGAAAAAATAATAAATCTTCCATTTAGAGTTGATATTGCTAGAGCTAAATATATTGATGAGAAAAGATTAGAACTTTTTGATGAACTATACAAAAAAATAAAAGAAGGTTTTAATGAAGTTATGAATGTTAAGGAGGAAATTAAATAAATGGCAAAAGAGTATTTGACAACAAGCGAAATCGCTGGTCCATTAATGGTTGTTCAAGATGTTTCAGGTGTTAAATATGGAGAACTTGTTGAAATTACTCTCAAAAATGGAGAAAAAAGAAGAGGACAAGTTATGGTTGCTGAAGAAAATAAAGCGCTTATTGAACTTTATGAACCTTCAATTGGAATAGATCCTAAAGAAGCAAGAGTAAAATTTACAGGAAAAGGTCTTGAAGTTCCAGTTTCAAAAAATATTTTAGGTAGAATTTTTAATGGTTTTGGAGAACCAATCGATGATGGACCAAAAATTATTCCTGAAGATTTAAGAGATATAAATGGAAATCCTATTAATCCATATTCAAGAGACTATCCAAATGAATTTATTCAAACAGGAATATCTGCTATTGATGGATTAAATACTCTTGTTAGGGGACAAAAATTACCAATTTTTTCAGGAAGTGGACTTCCTCATCCAAGACTTGCTGCTCAAATAACAAGACAATCTAAAGTTTTAAAAACAGGAGAACAATTCGCAGTTGTATTTGCTGCTATGGGTATCACTTTTGAAGAAGCAAACTTTTTCATTTCAGACTTAAGACAAACTGGTGCAATTAATAAATCGGTTTTGTTTATAAACTTAGCAAATAACCCAGTTATTGAAAGAATTGCTTTACCAAGAACTGCTTTAACAGTAGCAGAGTATCTTGCATTTGATCTTGATATGCATGTTCTTGTTATTTTAACAGATATGACGAACTATTGTGAAGCACTTAGAGAAATTTCTGCTGCAAGAAAAGAAGTTCCTGGAAGAAGAGGTTATCCAGGTTATATGTACACAGATCTTGCAACAATTTATGAAAGAGCAGGAAGAATTAAAGGAAAAAAAGGTTCAATAACACAAATTCCTGTTGTTAGTATGCCTGAAGATGATAAAACACATCCAATTCCAGATTTAACAGGTTATATTACAGAGGGTCAAATATTTTTATCTAGAGAACTTTATAAAAAGGGAATATATCCTCCAATTGATGTAAGACCCTCTCTTTCAAGATTAAAAGATAGAGGAATAGGAAGAGAAAAAACAAGAGAAGATCATTCAGATTTAATGAATCAATTATATGCAGCATATTCAAGAGGAAAAAACGCTGAAGAGTTAGCAAAAATTTTAGGAGAAACTGCATTATCAACTGTTGATAGAATTTTTGTAAAATTTGCTGAAAGATTTGAAAGAGAATTTGTAAATCAAGGTGAATATGAGAATAGATCTATAGAACAAACATTAGATATTGGATGGAAACTTTTATCTATGATCCCAATACCTGAATTAAAGAGAGTAAGAGAAGAATATATTGAAAAGTATCTTAAAAGATTCTTAAAAGAGGAGAAAGTATGAAGTTAAGAGTAAATCCAAATAGAATGGTTTTGCTTACTCTAAAAAAGAGACTTACAGTTGCAACTCGCGGTCATAAACTTCTTAAAGATAAACTTGATGGAATGATTAAAGAATTTGTTTCTTTAATAAAAGATTTTAAAGAAAAAACAAAAAATTTGGATGAAGAATTTTTAAAACTTGAAAAATTAATAATATTATCTTATTCTCAACTTGGAAAAGAAAGATTTGATTTATTAACTAAAAAAAGATTAGAAATATCCTTAACCTATGAAAAGAAAAATATTATGGGGGTTAATGTTCCTCAATTTAAAATAAAAAGTATTAGTGAAATTTTTAACTATCCTTATACACTTTCAAATTTTGAGTTTGATTTAGCAAATCAAGTTTTTAAAAATTTTATTGAAAAATTAATTGAATATATAAATATTTATAAAACATTAGAAGAACTTGCTAAAGACATAGAAAGAACAAGAAGAAGAGTAAATGCACTTGAATATATTTTAATTCCTTCTCTTAATGAAACAATAAAGTTTATAAAAATGCGACTTGATGAACTTGAAAGGGAAACACACGGGAGATTAACAAGAATTAAGGAGATAATAAGAGGAGAGGCAGAAAGATAAACTGCTTCTCCTCCTTTTTAATTATTAAATTTCAAATTTTGAAATATCTATTAATTTTCCACTACTTATAACAAATTTTGGTTCTCTGTGATATCTTAATGCTTCTAAAACATTGTCTTCATTTAAAACTACAATATTTGCAGGATTCCCCTCTTTTAATTCATGATTTTTAAGACCTATTGCTTTACCTGCATCAATAGTAATCATATCATATAACCTTTCCATATCACTTTTTGTTGTCATCCATAAAATATGAGATACAAGAAATGCGACTTCTAACATATTGTTTCTTCCATAGGGATAGTATGCATCAGATATATCATCTTGTCCTAAAACAACAAGAACACCTTCTTCTAACATCTCTCTAACTCTTGCATGTAGTGGGCCTGTATGTGGATCAGTAACAACACCAACTCCTCCCTTTTTTAATAAAGCAATTAATTTCATAAGATATGGAGTTGGATAAAATTGCATTGCTCTTGCATGATGAGCAAGAACTCTTCCAATAAAACCTTCTTTGATTGCTTTTAAAGTTAACATTTCAAGTGTTTTAAGAGTAGGATCACCTGCATCATCTACAAGCATTGATATATCTCTATCATATTTTTTTGCAAGTTCAAACATTTTATCAATGTGTTCTTTTTCATCTTCATCTGTATATTCAATCCAAGGAATTCCACCAACAACATCAGCTCCCATTTTTAAACTTTCTTCAACAAGTTCAAAAGCTCCTTTTTCTCTTACTACACCATCTTGAGGAAAAGCAACTACTTGAAGATCTAAAACACCTTTAAATTCATCCTTTGCTTTTAAAAGCGCTTTAACACCTTCTAATTTTGCTTTTGAATCAACATCAGCAAAACCTCTTACATGCAATACACCATAACGAACTGCATGATTTAAAGCTCTTTTCACATTAGGGAAAATCCACTTTTCATCATATTTAGATTTTACAAGTGCTGCTAATTCTATTGCAGTCATAGCTTTACCCATATTTTCACCATGATAATCTTTTAGTGCTTCCTCTTCCATCATCATAAAGGTGTAGACTTTACATAGATGAAGATGTGGATTTACAAATGATTCTGTTACAAGTTTACCTTCAGCATCAATCAAAGTATTAGCATTCTCGTTTAAATTTTTTGAAATTTTTTCAATTTTTCCATCTTTAATCCCAATCGAATAAAGACCTTCCATTTTTCTTAATTTTGCATTTTTAATTACAATATCATACATATAAACCTCCTATTATTTATTTTGTTTTAAATATCTTTGAGCAAGTTTTGCACCATCTAAAATAGATTCATAACCTGTGCATCTGCAAAGGTGTTTATCTAATGCATCAATTATTTCATTTTCATCTGCATCTATATTTTTACTGTAAAGAGCATATAGTTCCATTATTATACCTGGAATACAATATCCACATTGAACAGCACCAGAATCAATCATTGCTTTTTGAATTGGATGCAACTCTCCATTTTTAGATAGACCTTCAATTGTTAAAATTTCCGCATCATTTAATTTTTTAACTGAATATATACAACTTTTAACTGCTTCACCATTTACTATAACTACACATGTTCCACAAGAAGCATCATCACACCCTCTTTTTGTTCCGGTTAAATTTAATTTTTCTCTTAAAATATCTAATAAATTTTCATTTCCTTCAACTTCTAAAACCTTTTCTATTCCATTAACTTTAAATTTAATCTTTTCCATTTTTAAACTCCTATTTTTTCATTTTGTTTTTCTTTAATAATCTCTAAAATTTTTTCTTTTGATACTGGAACTTCAAATAGATCAACACCTAAAGCATCATAGATTGCATTTAAAATTGCTGGAGCAACTCCTAAAACTGGATGTTCACCTATTCCTCTTGCGCCATAAGGACCGATTGATTCAGGTGTTTCAATAAAAATAACTTCATATTTTTTAGGCATATTTTTAATTGTTGGAAATTTGTAAGTTGAGAAATGTGGATTTACTAATCTTCCGTCTTTATCAAATTTTAGTTCCTCATAAAGTGTACTTCCAATTCCCATCATAACTCCTCCAACAATTTGACCTCTTAATTGAACTGGATTTATAACTCTTCCTATATCAAATGCTGAAACAAAGTTATCTATAATAATTTCTCCTGTCTTTTTATCAATTCTAATCTCACAACCTTGCGCACCAAAAGTGTAAGACACCCCAAGATTACCTTCACCAGTTTCTGGATCTGGATTTGAATATCTTGGTAATCTTGCATCTGCTGTTGCTTGAACCACTTCTCCAACAGTAATGCCATCTTTATCAATATAACCTCTTACAAGATCTGGTATATTAACAAATATTTCTGGATTATGTTTAAAATAAATTTTTTCACCATCATACTCAAGCATATCTTTATCAACTCTCAAGGCTAATGCTGCATTTTCTTTTAATTTCTCAATTGCTCTTAAGCATGCTCTAATTAACGCTCTTCCTCCTTGAACTGTAAACATAGAACCAATTGTTTGCCACTCCCATGGAGAAAATTGAGTATCGATTTCTGTATAAACATGAATTTTTTCAGGTGAAATTTTTAGAATTTCAGCTGCAACCTGTTGAACTACAGTTCTTAAACCTTGTCCTACTTCAGCACCACTCATAACAACATTAACGCTTCCATCTCCATTAAATTTAATAAAACACCCTTTTGAAGAATTTGGAGCGCCTTTTGGACCTTTAACAACTGCTGCAAATCCTCTACCATAAAAATAATTTTCATCTTCTTTAGGTTTTTCTTTATTGTATATGATTTCTTTAACTGCATCTGAACATTTTTTAACATCACCATAGTCTTCAGTATAGATTTCTCCTGAGCCAAATTTTTTGCCTCTTTTTAAATAGTTTTTTTCTCTTAGTTCAATTTTATCTATATTAAGTTTTCTTGCTAAAATATCCATTAGTCTTTCAATAGCAAAATGTGCATATTGATAACCATAACCTCTAAATGCACCAACAGGAGGTGTATTAGTATATACAGTAAATCCTTCACAATAAGCAATAGGAAATTCATATACTCCCAATGTATGAGTTGCTGCCATTGTTATATTAACTCCTGTATCAGCATATGCTCCAGTGGAGTGATAAACTTTTGATTTAACAAATACTAATGTACCATCTTTTTTTGCGCCGATTTTCATTTGAATTCTAACTCCATGTCCGATTAATGTGCTTGTATAATCTTCTTTTCTTGATGCTACCCATTTTACAGGATAACCTTTTACATGACTTGCAATATAAGCAACAGTTTGTTCTATTGTCACATCAGATTTATAACCAAAACATCCACCAATTTCTGGAATATGAACTCTAACATTTCCAGAAGGCACTCCATAGGTTTTAGCTAAATCATCTTGAATAATGTGAGGACAAATTGAGGATGACCAAACTTCTATTGTGTTGTCTTCATGAAACCAAACTATTGCACCATGTGGTTCAATTGCACTTGATGAACCAAATTTATAATTAAATTCTCCTTCCACAACAACATCTGCTTCTAGTTCGCCTTTTTCCATATCTCCTCTTTTTAATAAATAATAATTTGCAATATTTGTCTTTGGTATAGGTTTATATGTTGGAAGATGCCAATATTCACCATTTCTTTCATGTATCAATACTGCATTTTCTTTTAGTGAATCTAATGCATCTAAATAAACTGGTAATTTTTCATACTCAACTTTAATTTTTTTCACTGCTTGTTTTGCATGTTGAGGAGTATCTGCAATAACAGCAGCAACTGGTTCTCCGATATATCTAACCTTGTCAACAGCCATTGGATATCTATCTTTTATGCAATCTCCATATGTAAATTTGCAATTTTTCCCAGTCACTACTTTTACAACTCCTTCACTTTTTTCTGCTTCAGAGGTATCAATTGATAATATTTTAGCGTGAGCATATGGTGGAGTGAGAATTGCTGCATAAAGCATGTTAGGAAGTTTTATATCATCGAGGAAAATTGCTTTACCTGTAACTTTTTTTATAGCATCAGGCCTTTTTATATATTTTCCAATATAATTAAAATTATACATTTAATATATCACCTCCTTTTGGGTATATTTTATTTATAAATAATAATTATAAAATTGTCAAACTTAAACTTTTAATAAATCAGAGACCTTTTTTGTTAATTTTTTTAAATCTTTTGGAGTAATGCCTAATTCAGGTTTTAATAATAAAAATAAAACATTTGTTTCTCTAGTATATCCAATATGCCTTAAATTTTTAAATCCAACTGTATCTTTAGAAAGTTCAATTAAGTTTTCTAAATCTATTTTATTTTTATAAAAAACATAAAACTCTTTTCCATCAAATGTCATATTTTCTTTTTTATATGTTTCTATATTATCTATCATAGGTCCTGGGAAATAAAAATGTTTCTTAATTATATGCGCATCATATCCAAATTTTTCATTTAATCTTAAAACTACATATAATCTATCATGTTTTCTTGTTAAATAAGAAATAGGTAGATATAACAAACTATGTCTAGGTAATAATGTTAATGTTAATTCTAATTTTTTTATAAGTTTGTCATTAAAATCATAATTTGCTTTAAATCCAATATAACCACCAATATAAGTGTAAAGTTTATCTTTTGGTTTTAAATTTTCTTCAAAATCTCTAATATATTTGACCATCATTAGAGTATTTAATTTTCTTCCTTTAAAAAATTGAAGGGAGGTTAAACCTCCCAAAATTAACATTAAAAGTATGATCTGTCCTTGTGTCATCTAAATCTCCTCTTTTCCGCTTAAAACTATTACTTCAGTGAAACCCTCTTTATTAAGTGTGTCAACAATTTTTTTTGCTATAGTATTTAAAATATATGATTTCATAAAAAGATATGAAGGAGAGAAATAATCTGGATAAAAAGATTTTAATTTAATTTCAATTCTTGTAAATTCAATTTTTATTTCTCTTATATAATCTCCAGTTATTAAATCTAAACCTGTTGTAGGTTCTTCAATTTTTGATAAAATTCTTTTTATTCTTTTTATTAATTCTTCATCTCCTACGGTTCTCATACTAATATATAATTATCATAAAATTTTATTAACTCTTCAATACCACGAGGTGATTTAGAAAGAAGAGGTATTTGTTTAATTTTTATATTTTTAATTTCATCTTCCATTTTTTTTATTACACTATCTTGTTCTTCAATTTTTCCTTTTATAACTTCAGGTGGATTTTCACATATTAAATATTTATTCAAATAAATATTTTTAATTTTTATTCCAAATTCAGATAATGCTTCTATAATTCTTTTAGTTTCAAAAAGAGCAAGATCTTCTGGCATTGTAACAATATTTATTGAAGTTGAATTACCAGAGAAAAGATTCATCATATTTTCCATTTCATTACTATATTTAACAAGTTCTATCATTATTTGATCTTCTCTTTCGTCTGATGTTAAATTAATTACTTCATCATCTAACTTTGCTTCTATTTTACCTTTTACATTTTCAACCATTTTTCTCCTATCAAGAATTTTTCTTCTTATTCCCATTAATCTTTTTGACCAAAGTAAAGTTAATTTTGGTAATGCAAGAACTCTAGTTGTTATTCCAGTTGGAGGTGTATCAAAAACTAGAATATCATATTCATGACATTCTACATATTTTTTAATTGCTTCAAGAACAGCATATTCTTCAATTCCAGGTGAATATCTTAATATATCAAAATATCTATCTAAATTAAAACTTGTAAGGTATCTATAGGTATTTTTTAAATTCCTTGATAAGTCTTCAAGATACTCTTTTATCATTTTGTCTAAATCAACTTCTACTGCAAAAAGATTTTCTGTAAGTTTTCTAACTTTATTCGAGAGTTCTATATCAAATGCATCTCCAAGATTATGTGCTGGATCAAGGGATGCTATCAAAATTTTTTTATCTTTGTTATATACAGAAATACCAGTGGCAAAACTTGCTGATATTGTTGTTTTTCCAACTCCCCCTTTTCCAAGAAAAAAATATATTTCCATATATAATTCACCTTTAATCTATATCAAACATACCAGCTGTTTCAGCAAACGCATCATCTAGATTTTTACTTCTTGTTATCATAACAAATATCTCTTTTTGCATAAATGGTAGAATTCTTAAAATTATTCCAGTTGGAGGAGAAGGAATGCCTGCAAATGTGCCCATTGTTAGAAGTGCAAAAACATTTTCTAATTCTTCTAGCTCTTTTTCAATAAGGGAGGTAGAAACCTCCCTTAATCCCAGATCTAATCCTATTAAAATTTTTTTAAGGAGGTCGAAGAGTCTTTTCATTAAATTTTATTTTGTTTCTACCTCAGGGATTGCTCCCTTTCTCCATCCACCCAAGAAATCTATTACGAGGATTACATTAAGAGCTAACATTACAATAGTAAATCCACCAAGCATATATCTATTAAATACTGGTGTTGTTTTTGGTATTACGACAATAAGATACCAGAACAATGCAACTGTAACTGTAATCCATAAGAACAATGCTGGGATGAGAACTGCCATTTGCCATGCAGGTTTCGCTTTTTGAACTTGTTTTACCCATACTGCTGCTGTTATCATAGCAATTGAAGCAAGCAATTGGTTAGAACCTGCAAATCCTGGCCAAAGTACTGTATAACTTCCACCCCAAATTAATAAAAGACCAAGACCTGCAGCGATAATTGAACCAACCCATTTATCAGCAATTACTTTATAGAATCCTTCACTTACTTTTTTAACAGGTTCCCAAATTTCGCCCCATGCATATCTTGCTAATCTTACTGAGGTATCAAGTGTTGTTAAAACAAATGCTGATACCCATAGACCAGCAAAAGTACTACCAACATTTTCTGGAAGTCCAACTGCAGTTGTCATTTTTCCAAATGATCTTGTCATAACACCAAGAGCACCACCAACTGCACCTGCTGCTTTAAGGTAATTGTTTCCAAGATAAACTTTATCTGTCATTAATGCATTAAGATCAACTTTTAATTCTGTTAATTTAGCAGCTGCTCCTTGGAAAACTTGCATACCAAATGCTGCAATAGAAGTAATAACAAGTGTTGAAAGAAATCCTTCTGTAAACATACTTCCATATCCTACAAAAAGTCCTGACAATTCATTATCTAACTGTTTTGAAGAAGTTCCTGATGCAACAATTGAGTGGAATCCTGAAAGTGCACCACATGCAATAACTAGTGGAACAGTTGGCCAGAAAGGAGATGGTTGACCTCCTACAGTTCTAGCTGAGAAAATTGTAAATACAGGCCAATTAAATCCTCTAAATGCAAAAACTGCTGCGACTAATCCTAAAATTAATCCTGCCCATAAAATATAAGCATTAAGATAATCTCTTGGTTGTAAAAGAATCCAAACAGGTAGAGATGATGCTAAAATACAATAGATTGCTAAAATAATATACCATGTTTTTGCATTTGTTATTTTAACAAATGGAAATGCAAATCCGATATACAAACATAAAATAAGCATTATTATTCCTATAATAGATGCGACTGTGAATGAAAGTTTTGTTCTATAAAGTAATATACCCTCAATTATAGCAATAAATATGAATAGAACTGATGCTGTTGCAATTGATGGGTTTGTTGTTGCAAGACCTGTAAATACTCCCATAAATGCAGAAATAACAAGTAAGAGTGCAAAGTATATAAATAATTCAAACGAATATTTTGTTCTGGCTGTCATTAATTTTCCAGAAACCCATTGAATTGATTTTCCATCATATCTTACCGATGCCATTAAGGCAAGATAATCATGAACACTTCCAATAAAAAGATTTCCAAACCAAACCCAAAGAAGACCTGGAACCCAACCCCATGCCATTGCAATTGCAGGACCTGTTATTGGTCCAGCACCTGCTATTGAAGCAAAATGGTGACCATATAAAACCCACGGTTTTGCAGGAACATAATCAACATTATCTCTTAATTTTACTGCTGGGGTTGGTCTATTGGGATCTGCTTTTACAACTTCTTTTTCAATTCTTTTACCATAAATAAAGTAAAATAAAACATAAAAAGCTAACCCGATAACCGCAATTAATGCTGTCATTTGTTAATTTACCTCCTTTTTAAAATTTTCAAAGAGCCAAAAAGACCCTTCGACCTCCACTGATATTTTAATACAATATTATTTAATTTGTCAACTATAATTCTTCATATATTTCTGGGAGGTCGTTTTCAAATAAAATAATGTCGTTTGGTTTAATGAAATTTTTTAAATAATTATTTGCTTCATAAAAATTTTTAAAAATTGATATGTTTTCCAATTTAAATCCAACTTCTTTTAAACCTTCATATATTGGTTTTATTCTTTTTCCCCCAACTAAAAAAACATAATCAACTTTATTTAACAAATATTTTCCTAAATTTTTATTTTCTTCATATTCACTTTTACCAAGTTCAATAAATCCTGGTGTTATTATTATCTTTCTTCCTTCTTTATATTTTGATATTAAATCTATTGCCATTCTTGCGCCAATTGGATTAGAATTATATGCATCATCAACTACTATTACATTACCACTTTTTAATACATTTAATCTATGATTAAAGGGTTCTAGAATCTTGACTTTTTTAATAATTTTTTCTATATCTATTTTAAAATTAATTGCAACCTCAATTGCAATCAATAAATTTCTTATTGTTTCTAATCCTACAAGTTTTGTTTCAAAGAAGGTTTCAAAATCTAAAAATTTTGTTTTAAATTTTGTTCCATAAAGAGTCTCTTCTATTATTTCAATAAATGGATAATTTCCTTTATAAATTGATATTTTTGAAATTTTCTCATTTTGAAAATTTTTTAAAAATTCATCATCTCCATTCAAAATCAATTTTTCACATTTATTAGAAGAAATACTATATTCAATTAAATATTTAAATTCATTAAAAATTTTCTCCTTTGTACCAAATTCCTCTAGATGTTGAATTCCAATTGAAGTTATAACAAGAATATTAGGCTCAATTAATCTAAGTAATCTTTTAAAACCACCTTTTTCATTTTCAGCAAGTTCTACAACAAAAATTTCTGTTTCATTTTTAAGATTCTCTCTTATAAATTTAGTAATTCCCATTGCAGTGTTATAACTTTCAGGAGTCATTTGAGTTTTAAAATTATCTTTTAATAATTCATAAATGAAATATTTTGTGCTGGTTTTTCCATAACTTCCTGTTATTACAATTATAAATGGTTTATATTCTTTAATTATTTTTATTGCATCATTAAAATATTTTTCATTTATTAAACTTTCAATTGGATAGATTAAAATATTTAAAATTAATAAAATAAAAGGAGATAAAAATATAAGATAGGGAGTTAAATATAATGAATGATTAAGGTAAATTAATATTAAAACTATTAATAAAAAAATAGTTGTTAAGATAAAAATTCTTTTGCATCTTTTAGTAAATTTTAAACCTTTTTTTGAAAATTTCTTTCTTTTTTTATATAAATTAAAATTATAAAATAGAGAATAAAAAAGAAAAATCAACAAAATTAAGTTTAATAATACTCTATTTATCTTTAATAAAAAACTTAATGAAATTAGGATTATCAAAATTATTAATACAATATCATCAAAAATATAATCTTTTGATCTTTTGAATAAATGTCTTAAGTATTTAATATTAAAATATTCTAATATTTGTAGAACTTGAAGATACCAAAGAATTCTTAATAGTAAAATTAAAAATGTTATTATAAAAATTGATAGTTTAATAAAAGTTTCAATTATTATCATTATATATTTCTCCTAAAAAATTTTTTATTTCATAGATTGTTTTTGATAAGTTGTTAAGATAAGGAAAATGTCCTGCATTTTTTATAATTACAAGTTTTGAGTTTTTTATATTTTCTTTAATTAAATATGCATGTTTTAAAGGAAGTTCTTTATCATTTTCTCCCCAAATTATAAGTGTTTTTGTTTCTACCTCTTTCATTATAGGTAATAAATCTTCATTAACAATTTTAACAAGTGTATCTCTCATAACTCCATCAACGCTTTTATAATCTTTTGAACCAAAAATTTTCCTTAAACTATTTAATAATTTTTCTTGTTTTTCACCTTTTATTGTCTTAATTATTATTTTTTTAAAAAATTTAAAAGTATTCTCGGAAAACCTTTGTTTCAATGTTTTTTTATCTCTTATTCCAGCGCTATCTATTAAAATAAGACCTTTAATTTCACTTTTTCTATTTGCAGCAACTCTTATTCCAATTCTTCCACCAAATGAGTGTCCAATAATTGTGTAATCTTTTAAATTAAGATAATCAATAAATTTTAAAATTAAATTTTTATAATCCTCACCATTAAAGGATCTATAAGGTATATCACTTTTACCAAAACCAGGAAAATCTATTAATATAACTTTATATTCATTTTTCAAAATATTTGATATTGGATATAAAGAATTTGTATTTCCACCCCATCCATGAAAAAATAAAATAGGTTTTCCATCACCATATATTTCATAATAAATTTTCAAATTATCGATTAGAGCAAACATTACTTATTAACCTTTTTTCACATCTTTAAAATCTTGAAGTAGTATATCAGTATCAATAGATGTTATGTTTTTATTTTTATCTTCAAAAATTTCTATGGAAAGGTTAATTAAATTATCAATTAATTTATCAAATGATATTCCTGATGCTTCCCATAAATAAAAAGATAATGCACCAGGTAGTGTATTTATTTCATTTATATAAACTTTTTCTGTATCCCCTTCCATTAGAAAATCAACTCTTGCTATTCCTTTGCAATCTATTGCTTTAAATGCTTTAACAGCAAGATCTTGTATTTCTTTTGTTTTTTCATCGCTTAATTCTGCAGGAATTATATGTCCAAATCTTTTAAACATTGAGCTTCCTTTTGTATTAATTTTATATTTTGAATCATAATCGAGGAAAACTTTTGGAGTTTTCACTTCTTCAAGTTTTGAAGGTATCACTTCAATATTCCCTAAAACAGAGCAATTAATCTCTCTTAAATTTTTTACCCCTTCTTCAACAATTATTTTTGAATCATAATGTTTAGCAACTTCAATTCCATAAAAAAGTGTATCTTTGTTTTCTGCTTTTGTAATTCCAATACTTGAACCAAGATTTGCTGGTTTTACAAATAAAGGATATTTAAGATAATTTTCTATTTTTTTTAAAATTTCATCTTTATTTTTTTCCCAATCATATCTTGTAAACCAAAAGTAATTTACGATTGGTAAATTGTTAGCTTTAAAAATTTCTTTCATAATTACTTTATCCATTCCTATTGAAGACGAAAGAACGCCGCACCCTACATACGGAATATTCAACATTTCAAAAATACCTTGTATTTTACCATCTTCACCATAGGTTCCATGTATTACGCTAAATGCTATGTCAATAAATAATTTTTTACTTATAATTCCTTCTAATTCTAGAGTTAATATATTATCATTTGTTATTTTTATACCTATAATTTTTTGAGAAATTTTTGGTATATTTGATAGATTTCTGAAATTTTCTATTTTAAGCAAATTTTCTCCTGTAAACCATTCACCATTTTTTGATATATAAATAGGAATTATTGAGTATTTTGATTTATCAATTGCATTGTAAACTTGTATTGCAGTAATTATAGAAATTTCATGTTCAACAGATTTAGATCCAAAAAAAAGACCAATTCTTTTTTTCATATCTTAAATATTTTAACATAAATTCTATTGTTATAATAAATTAAAAGGAGGTTATTATGGAATTAATAGAATTATTAAAAAAAGGAATACAAAGTGAAAATGAAGCTAAAAGGTTTTATTATAAACTTTCTGAAAAAGTTATTGATGAAAAAGTTAAAAAAAGATTAATTAGGTTTTTTAAAGAAGAAGAAAAACATGAAATATCATTAAAAAAATTACTTATAAAAAATTTTAATATTGAATTTAACGCAGATGAAAGTTTTAAAGAGAATCCAGAATTTTCTAATGTTAATGAAGATTTAGGCAAAGATATTAAATGTATTGATATTGTAAAAATTGCTATTAAATCGGAAATGAATGCGGTTGAATTTTATTCAAATATGGTGAATAAATTTAGAGATGGAAGAGATAGAAGAATTTTAAATTCACTGATTAAAATGGAAAAGAATCATGAAGAATTATTAAGAAGAGAATATGAGTTGCTTAAAAAAGAAGATTATTGGATAAAACCATCGATGGAAAACCTTGGTGATTTAAGATTATAAAATTAATAATTTATTTAAAAAGTAGTAAAATAATATTAATTTATTTTTTTAAAGCTCTTTTTATTGTTAATAAGGAGTTGAAATATGTTATCTATTGAGGAACAATTAAAGATTATTAAAAGAGGTACTCTTGAAATAATAAATGAAGAAGAACTTATAGAAAAACTTAAAAAAGGGAGACCGTTAAGAGTGAAACTTGGTGTTGACCCTACATCACCTGATATTCATTTAGGTCATACTGTAGTTTTAAATAAACTTAGAGACTTTCAGAATTTAGGTCACAGAATAATTCTAATTATAGGAAATGGCACTGCTGTTATTGGAGATCCTTCTGGAAGAGATCAGACAAGAGCACTGTTAACTCAAGAAGAAATTGAAAAAAACGCTAAATATTATAGTGAACAAGCTTTTAAAATCTTAGATAAAGAAAAAACCGAAATAAGATATAATGGTGATTGGCTTCTTCCATTAACACTTAAAGATATTGTTTCTATAGCCTCACATTTTACAGTTGCAAGAATTCTTGAAAGAGATGATTTCTTTAATAGATATAAACAAGGAAATGCTATATATTTACATGAACTTCTTTATCCACTTATGCAAGCATATGATTCAATTGTAATTGATGCTGATGTTGAACTTGGAGGAAGCGATCAAAAATTTAATCTTTTATGTGGAAGAGAACTTCAAAAAGAACTCGGAAAAGAACCACAAATAGCAATTTTAATGCCAATTTTAAGAGGTATAGATGGAGTTAAAAGAATGGGTAAAAGTTTAAAAAATTATATTGGTATAAATGAATCTCCAAACGAGATGTTTGGAAAAATTATGAGCATACCAGATCATTTAATTATTGAGTATTTTGAATTATTAACAAATATTGATATTCAAGAATTAGAAAACATCAAAAATGCGATGGAATCTGGTGAAAATCCTATGAAATATAAATTGAGATTAGCCAGAGAAATTGTAAAAAGATATCATTCAGAAAAAGAAGCAATTGAAGCAGAAGAAGAATTTATTAGAGTGTTTAGTAAAAAAGAGATACCTGAAGATATAGATATATATGAAGTGTATGATGAGGAAATAAATCTTCTTGATTTTCTAAAGGAAAAAAATTTAATTCAATCAAAAAGTGAAGGAAGACGTCTTTTTGAACAAGGTGGAATTTATGTTAATGGTGAAAGATTTGAGGAGCCATCATTTATTTTAAAAATTGATGGTGAAAAAGTAATTAAAATTGGTAAAAGAAAATTTATAAAGGTGGTCAAAAAATGATAAAAGGACCAAAAGGCGCTCCAGATATTTTGCCTGATAAAAGTAGAAAAATTGAAAAGGTTATAAATAAATTAAGAAAGTTTGTAGAAAATTTTGGCTATAGAGAGATAATACTTCCAATTTTTGAACATGCAGAGATTTTTGAAAGAAGTGTAGGTGAAGAAACTGACATAGTACAAAAAGAGATGTATACTTTTTACGATAAAGGGGGTAGAAAACTCTGTTTAAGACCTGAAGGAACTGCACAAGTCGTTAGATCTTATATTGAGAATAATTTTAAACAGCTACCTCAACCAGTAAAACTATATTATTATGGTCCGATGTTTAGATATGAAAAACCACAAAAAGGAAGATTTAGAGAATTTTATCATTTTGGAATAGAGGCATTAGGAGAAGATAGTCCTAGTCTTGATGTTGAGATTATATATATTTCAATTAAATCACTTGAAAATTTAGGATTGAAAGACCTTTTTATTTATATTAATTCAATAGGTGATATAGAGGATAGAAAAGAATATAAGGAAGTTTTGAAAAGTTATTTAAAAGATAAAGAAAATTATCTTTGTGATGATTGTAAAAAAAGATTATATTTAAACCCCTTAAGAGTTCTTGATTGTAAAAATGAATTATGTATTAAAACTACTGAAAATGCACCAAAAATTTTAGATTATATAAAAGGTGAAAGTAAAAAACACTTCGATGAAATTATAAAAAAATTAGATGAACTAAAAATTAATTATATTTTAAATCCTAGATTAGTTAGGGGGCTTGATTATTATAACAGAACAGTTTTTGAAGTAATTTCACAAAATCTTGGTTCGCAAAATTCAGTTTTGGGTGGAGGAAGATACGACTATTTATCATCCTTTTTAGGAGGAGATAGAGTACCAGGAGTTGGTTTTGCCATAGGAGTTGAGAGACTAATATTAATTCTTGAAAAAGAAAACTTAATACAAGAAAATATTGAAAAAATAATATCAATAACACCTTTAAACAAAGAATATTATGAAGAAAGTTTTTTATTTTATTTAACTCTTGGTGAAAAAGGCTATAATGTAATTTTTCCATATAATTTTAAAAATTTAAAAGAGTCAATTTCATATTCATTAAAAAGAAATGCTAGTTTTTTGATTATTTATGGTGGCGATGAGTTAAAAGATGGTTATTTATTATTTAAGGACCTTAAAAAAGAAACTCAAATAAGAATTAAAAAAGATGAAATATTTAAACATTTAAATGAGGTGAAAGATGCTTAGAACTGATTATTGTGGAGAAGTTACAGAAGAAAAATTAGGAAAAGAGGTCATTTTATGTGGATGGGTTAAAACAATTAGAGATTTAGGAAGTTTAATATTTATTGAATTAAGAGATAGAACTGGCTATATTCAAATAGTTATAGATTATAAAAATAAAGAAAATTTTGAAAAAGCAAAAAAGTTAGGAAATGAATATGTATTAAAAGTTAAAGGAATAGTTAGAGAGAGACCAAAAGAAAATATAAACGAAAAAATAAAAACTGGAAAAATTGAAGTTTTGTGTAATGAAATAGAAATTATTAATGAGTCTCTTCCGCTACCATTTGATCTTGAATCAAGAGAAGAGATAAATGAATTATTAAGATTAAAATATAGATTCTTAGATTTTAGAAGAGAAGAGATGAAAAATAATTTATATATTAGATTTAAAACTACAACATTAATAAGAAATTTTTTAAATGAAGAAGGATTTTGGGAAATTGAAACTCCAATTCTTACAAAAAGCACTCCTGAAGGCGCAAGAGATTTCCTAGTTCCATCAAGAATAAATCCTGGTAAATTTTATGCTTTACCACAATCTCCACAATTGTTTAAGCAAATTTTAATGATTTCTGGAATTGATAAATACTATCAAATTGCAAGGTGTTTTAGAGATGAAGATTTAAGAGCTGATAGACAATTAGAATTTACACAAGTTGATATAGAAATGTCATTCATAGATGAAAATGACATAATGAATTTAATTGATAGATTATTTAAAAAGCTATTTAATGAAATTTTAAATGAAGAACTTGAAATTCCAATTCCAAAAATGAGTTTTTATGATGCACTGAATAATTATGGAAGTGATAAACCAGATTTAAGGTTTGATTTGAAAATTGAAGATTTTACTGATGTTTTTATAAAATCAGAATTTAAAATAATAAGAGATGGAATACAAAAGGGAGATAAAGTTAAGGGTCTAATATTAAAAGAAAGAATTATCTCAAGAAAAGAAAAAGATGAGATTGAAAATATAGTTAAGGAGTCTGGTCTTAATGGTGTTATATTTTTTAATATTGATAAAAAGATAAGTTCTTCATTAAATAATTATATAAGTGAAGAAGAAATTAACAATTTAAAAGAAAAGATAAATAAAAATGATACCTTACTTTTATTTATTGGAGAGGGTGAAGAATTTTTAACAAATCTTGGTAAAGTAAGGCTTTCTTTAGGAAATAGATATAATTTTATAAATAAAAAAATTCATAAACTTTTATGGGTTATAAATTTTCCTTTATTTGAGTGGAATAAGGAAGAAAATAGATGGGATTCAAGACATCACCCATTTACATCACCTAAACCAGAGCATATTGATTTATTAGATACTGATCCATCAAAAGTTTTAGCAAGAGCATATGATTTTGTTATGGATGGTTTTGAAATAGGAGGAGGAAGCATAAGAATTCATAATATTGAACTTCAAAAGAAAATTTTCAAACTTCTTGGTTATTCTGAAAAAGAAGTTGAAGCAAGATTTGATTTCTTTATTAATGCATTAAAGTATGGAGCACCTATTCATGGTGGAATTGCACTAGGTCTTGATAGAATTGTTATGCTTTTTGTAAATGGTAATAGTCTAAGAGATGTAATTCCTTTCCCAAAAACACAAAAAGGAACATGTCTTCTTACAAATGCACCATCTGAAGTAAGTGAAAAGCAACTAAAAGAGTTAAAAATAAAAATTGAATAGTAAAATTGTTATAATTAAATTGTGAACTTAATTGTTACACATTCAACAGCAGATTTTGATGCTCTTGCATCGCTTGTTTTAGCAGGGAAAATTTTCCCTAATTCAATTTGTCTTATACCATCATTTTCTTCATCTGTATACTCATTTTTTTCTCTATATGGGAATCTTTTTGAAAATTTAAAAAATTTAAAAGATATAGATTTAACTAAAATCGATAGAATAATTATGGTTGATACTCAATATCCTGAAAGAGTTCCAGGTTTAACTGATTTTATTTTGAATCATAAAAATGTATTAATAATTGATCACCATTATCCAGATGAGGAAGTTAAAATAAATGCAAAAAGGATAACAAAAGAAGTTGGTGCAACAACATCAATTTTAATACATATGCTAAAAAATAAAAAATCAATTGACATAAAATCTATTGAAGCCACACTTTTTGCTTTGGGAATATATGAAGATACTGGAAATCTTTTATTTATTACAACGAAACAATATGATATTGAAGCATTATCTTATATTTTTAAATATGATGTTGATTTAAAAATAGTTTCAAAATATCTTATCACATATTTAACAGAACAACAAAAAATAATTTTTGAAAAAATTCTTGCTAACTTAAAAATTGAAGAAATAAATGGTTATAAAATCGGAATATCAAAAGTTAAAATTTCAGAATATGCTGAAGGAGTTGGATTTCTTGTTCACAAAGTATTAGAACTTCTTGAGCTAGATGCTGTATTTTCAATATTAATAATGGATAAAAAAACTGTAATCATAGGAAGAAGTAGAAGTGAAGATGTAAATGTTAAAAAAATTCTTGATTATTTTGGAGGAGCTGGACACAAAACAGCAGCTTCTGCAAATTTTAATACAATTAAAAACTCAAGAATTTATGATAAGTTGATAAAAGTAATAAAGGATAATGTAAAAATAAAAATTCTTGCAAAAGATATAATGAGTTCACCTGTTAAAACTATAGATGAGGAAGCCACTCTTGAAGAGGCAAGAAATTTAATGCTTAGATACAATTACTCAGGATTGCCTGTTGTTAAAAATGGAAAAATTATAGGTATTATTACAAGAAGTGAAATATCAAAAGTAGAGCTTTTGGGTTTGACAAATTTAAAAGTCAAAGATTTTATGATTGAGAAATACTATTTTGTATCACCTGATTCACCAATTGATGAAGTTGAAAAAATAATGGTTGAAAGGAATATTGGAAGGGTTCCAGTTGTTGTAAAAGGAAGGGTTGTTGGTATTATAACAAGAAGTGATATATTAAGAGGTCTTTATTTAAAAAGTGAAGAGATTTTCTCGCCATTAGAACAAGAAAAAGTTATTAAATTAATTAATAAAATAATTTGTAAAAAGACTATAAAATTACTCAAAAAATTAGGAACACTTTCTGATAAATTAAATATGAGAAGTTATGTTGTTGGTGGGTTTGTAAGAGATTTATTTTTAAATAAGGAAACAAAAGATATAGATATAGTTGTCGAAGGAGACTCAATTTTGCTTGCACAAGAAATAAAAAAAGAAATGGATGTAAACATTCATATTTATCCAGATTTTAAGACTTGTACAATAAATTATCCAGACGGATTAAGAATAGATATTGCTTCTTCAAGAAGAGAATTTTATAAAGAACCAGCATCACTTCCAAGAGTTGAAATAAGTCATAGTTTAAGAGAAGATCTTTTAAGAAGAGATTTTACAATAAACACACTTGCGATTTCTATTAATAAAAATTCCTTTGGAAAATTAATTGACCTTCTTGGAGGTTATAAAGATTTAAAAGATAAAAAAATTAGAGTTTTACATAAATTGAGTTTTATAGATGATCCATCAAGAATTATGAGAGCTATAAGATACTCATCAAAATTAAAATTTAAAATTGAAAAAGAAACAAAAAATTTAATTATAAGTACAATTAAAACAGGTCTTTTTACAGATGCAAGAAATACAAGAATTAAAGAAGAGTTATTTATGATTCTAAATGATAAAGATACTGCAATTAGTGGTCTAAAACTTATGAAAAAATTAGGAGCACTTAAAATGATACATAGGAAATTAGAACTTAAAAAAGAGACTTTAAATTTAATTGAAAAAAGCCAAAGATTAATAGATGAACTTATTAAAAGAGGAGAGGTAATTAAAAGAGATGAGATAAACTTTTTCCTTTTAATTACTGAATTAAGTAATTTTAATAGGAAAGAAATGATTGAAAGATGGAATTTGAAAAAAGATTTTATAAAAGATGAAAATTATTATCTTGAAATAATAGAGAATCTTAAAAATGTAAATAAAAACTATGATATTTATAACACACTAAAAAATCTTTCAATTTATGAATTGATTTATTTGTCTAATTTTAAAGAAACTGAAGATAAAGTTAAAAAGTATTTATTTGAGTTAAAAAATTTAAAATTAAGAATAACAGGAAAAGATTTAATAAAATTGGGTTTTAAACCTTCAGTTGAATTTAGAGAAATATTTGAAACATTAAAAAAAGAACTTCTTGAAGGTAATATAAAAACTTATGAAGATGAAATAAATTTTGCTAAGAAATTATACGAAATGAAAGGAGAAAAAGTATGTTAAAAAATTTAATTGAGATAATTTTCTTATTACCAAGTATAATAATAGCAATAATTTTTCATGAAGTAGCACATGGATATATAGCTTATAGACTTGGAGATGAAACACCTAAAGAGTATGGAAGGTTAACTCTTGATCCCACAAAACATATTGATTTATTTGGAACTATTCTTCTCCCTGTTTTACTTTTGATAAGTTCTAACTTTAAAATTGCATTTGGTTGGGCAAAACCTGTTCCTATAAATTTTTACAGATTTAGAAAAATAAGAAGAGATCTTATTCTTGTTTCAATCTCTGGTCCACTTATTAATTTTATCTTAGCAATATTGTTCGGACTCATTTTTAAATTTTTAGTTTTACCATTTCCAAGAATTGCATCTTCCTATATTTCAATTTTTGTACAATATAGTGTTTTAATAAATTTAATTCTTGCTATATTTAATCTAATACCAATTCCACCTCTTGATGGTTCAAGAATACTTTATAGTATAATTTTTAAGTATCCACAAGATGCATTAAGAAATAAAAATTTAGAGATTTATGGCTCTTTAATTTTAATAGTTTTGCTATTTTTTGGAGTTATTAATAGAATATTATCACCTATTATATCTAAACTATCTCAATTTTTATTATGGTAAATACATTAAATTATATAAAAGAGAATAGAGCTATTTTAGTTGGATTTATTAAAAATGAACATAATGAGTTTCTTCCAGAAGAAACATTAAATGAATTAGAACTTTTAACAGAAACATTAGGTCTTAAAGTTACATATAAGGTTTTAAAAAGATTAAGAGAAATAAATCCAAAATATTTCATGGGAAAAGGAATGTTAGAAGAAATTACTCTAATAGCAAGAAAGGAAAATGCAAGTTATTTAATATTTGATGAAACATTATCATATTCACAAATTAAAAATATTTCTGATTATACAAACCTTTTTGTTCTTGATAGACCTCATCTTATAATTGAAATATTTGAGAAAAGGGCAAAATCCAATGAAGCAAAAATTCAAGTTGAACTTGCTAGATTAAAGATGGAACTTCCAGCTATTATAGGAATTGGCAGAAGCTTAGATCAACAAATGGGAATTGTTGGAATAAGAGCAGGAAGAGGAGAAAAGTTAGTTGAACTTAAAAGAAGAGCAATAGAAAGAAGAATTAACACTTTAAACAAAGAACTTAAAAAAATAGAAAAAAGAAGAGAAATAAGAAGAAAATTAAGAGAAAAATCAGACATACCAATAGTTTCAATAGTTGGTTATACTAATTCTGGAAAGTCAACTCTCTTTAATGCACTAACAAATGAAGAAACCTATACAGAGAATATGCTTTTTGCGACACTTGATACTCTTATTAGAAAAATGTACTTAAATAAATATGAAAAAGAATTACTTGTTGTTGATACAGTTGGTTTTATTCAAAAATTACCACCACTTCTTATTTCATCTTTTAAATCAACTCTCGAAGAGATAAATTATTCTGACCTAATAATTCATCTTATTGATGCTTCACATCCTTCATATAAGAAACACATGATTTCAGTTAAAGAAATTTTAGATGAAATACTTTATAAAGAAATAAAAATAATTAATGTTTATAATAAAATAGATTTGTTAAAAGAATATCAAATAGAAAGAATAAGAAAAGAAGATGAAAGTGGAATTTTAATTTCTGCTTTAAAAAAGATAAATATCGATGAACTCAAAGATAGAATAGGATTTGAAATTTTTGAAAAATCAAATATTTTAAACTTTTAATTTTTCTCTTTTGAATGAGGATGAAAATTATCGTATATTTTTTTTAAATTTTCTTTTGTTAGATGAGTATATATTTGGGTTGTTGAGAGTTTAGTATGTCCAAGAAGTTCCTGTACAACTCTTAAATCAGCTCCATTTGTTAATAAATGAGTTGCAAAGGTATGTCTTAATGTATGTGGAGTAACCTTTTTATATGGTATAACCTTCTTTGCATATTTTTCAACAAGTAGTCTTATTCCTTTATCTGTCAGTGGTTTGCCATTTCTATTAATAAATAATACATTTGAATTTTTCTTTCTTTTATTAAGATATACTTTAATCATATCCTTCAATTCTTCAGTTAAAAATATAACTCTATCTTTTTTACCTTTTCCAGTAATAATAACTTCACCTTTTTCTAAATTGAGTTGTGAAACTTTTAAACTAACAATTTCAGAAACTCTCATACCTGTAGAGTATAAAAAAATTAAAATTAATTTATCTCTAAAACCTATTAATGTTTTATCATTCGGATAATTTATCAATTTAACAACCTCTTCTTCTGTTAAAAATGTTGGGAGTTTTTTATCTATTTTTGGAAGTTCAAGCGAAATTATTGGATTTTTGTCTATAACTCCGTCTTTTAAAAGGAATTTATAAAAACTTCTTATTGATGATATCTTTCTTGAGATTGATCTTTTATCTAATCCTTTTTCTCTTAATTCTATTAAAAAACCTCTTAATGAATTTCTAGAGATGTTTTTATAATCTAATTCGTTCTTTTTAACATATTCATAATAATCAAGTAAATCTCTTTTATATGCCCTTAATGTGTGTTTCGATGAATTTTTTAGTTTTTCCATATAAATGAGAAAATCAGATATTTTTTCTTTCAAAATTAACCTCCAAAAAATAAAAGAAGAAAAAGAGAGTTAATAAAGTTATTATAGTTAGATAAATAATTCTAGTAAATGATCTGATAAAAAATTCAATAGGTAACAAAACAATTAGTCTATCTTTTTCAGGATCTAATAACCATAAGTCATTTTTAAAAAATATTTTGTGAAAAATTGTGAATGATTGATCAAATGAAAATATAAAAACAATTAAAATAAATATAATAATTGGGATTAATGAATAAATAAAAATATATGGTAAATCTTCTTTTTTAATTAATAATATAATTAAAAATGAAAAAACAATAGATGAAATGATAGTATATTTAAATATATTTTTAACATCTTCCATATGAAGTAACTCCTTCTCGTTGAAAAAATTTTTAAAACCTGGTATATCAAGATTATTTCTCTTTCCCATTAAATATTCTGGTATCACTTGTGCAGCATATCTTATATATTTAGGATCAATATTTAAAGTAGCTTCTGGTTTAATTCTTTGAAATTCAAGCATATAATAGTTTTTTGAGAAAGCAATTGATAAAGTAAAAAGAAGTAATAAAGTTATTGGAATTAATATTATTAAAATTATTTTTCTCACTTTCTAAAAATTAAATTTAAAATTATTGTTAATATTAAAGATAGTAATATCATTGAAACTATTGGTATATAAATTGTTAAATTCTTTTTTCTTATAACTATATCACCTGGTAGTTTAAATAAAGGTAATTTATCGCTAAAATAAGAAAGAATACCTATTAAAAGAATAATTATTCCAAAAATTATCAAAATTCTTGAAAATTCCTTTATCATCCTCCACCTCCAAATCTTTCTATTTCAGAAAATATACATCCACAATACTTCTGTCTATATAAATTATAATCCTTTGATAGTTTAACCCCATCGAAATATTTATCTCTTAAGTCAAAATATATGAAATTTAATTTGTAATTATTTGCTATAATTTCACCTATGCTTTTTATTGATTCATGTTTTTGATATGGTGAATAAAGCATAGTTGTTGTAAAATTCATAATATTTAATTCTATTGCTATAATTGCTGTTTGGTTTAATCTTAACTGATAACAAAATAGGCATCTATCATTTAAATTTTTTGTAACATTTATAAAATAATCTTTATATTCATATTTTCCAATTATATAATTTATATTTTGATTTTTAGAAAAAATTTTAAATGCATTTAACCTTTCAAGGTATTCTTTATATGGATGTATATTTGGATTATAAAAGAATAGGGTTAAATCATAATTTTTTTTAAAATTTTCAATAACAAGAATAGAGCATGGAGCGCAACATGTATGTATTAGTAGTTTCTCCATTAAAATATAGTCCTTTTTTTAATATCTAAATATTTATAAGCATTCTCAGTTGCAACTCTACCTCTTGGTGTTCTTTCAATAAAATTTATTTGAAGTAGATATGGTTCATAAATATCTTCTATTGTATCTTTGTCTTCATTTAAAATTGCACAAAGAGTTTCAATACCAGTTGGACCACCATTAAATTTTTCAATTAGAGTTTTAACTAGTTTTCTATCTTGAGGTGTTAATCCAAACTCATCTATACCAAGTGAGTTGAAAGTTTCAATTAAAATATTTTTATCTATTATGCCTTTATTTTTTATCTCTGAGAAATCTCTTACTCTTTTTAAAATCCTAATTGCAACCCTTGGAGTTCCTCTAGACCTTTTTGCTATTTCAATTGCATCTTCTTCCTTTATATCTAATTTCAAATATTTTGCTGCTCTAAAAATTATTTTTACTAAAGAATCTATAGAATAAAAATCAAGTTTTAGAACTATTCCAAATCTTTCTCTTAAAGGTGAGGTCAACATTCCAGCTCTTGTTGTTGAACCAATTAATGTGAATGGTTCTAAATTTATAGTTAAAGTTTTTGCTGATGGACCTTTTCCATAAACAATATGAAGTTTATAATCTTCCATAGCTGGATAAAGTGTTTCTTCAACTGGATGAGGAATTCTATGAATTTCATCAATAAAAAAAATTGAACCCTTTTTTAATGATGTTAAGATTGCTGCAATATCTCCTGGTTTTTCTAATGAAGGTCCTGTTACCTGCTTTAATTCTCTATTCATTTCTTTTGCTATTACATATGCAAGAGTTGTTTTACCTATTCCTGGTGGTCCATATAATAAAATATGATCTATAGGTTCTCCTCTTTTTTTAGCAGCGTCTAGAAAAACTTTTAAATTATTTTTAACTCTTTCTTGTCCAATATAATCTTCAAGAGATTCTGGTCTTAAATTAAAATCTTTAAACTCTTCACTCATTCTTTATCACCTTTAAAATTTCTTTTACATATTCTTCAAGAGATATTTTATCATACCCTTTTACCTTTCTTATTGCATCAACAACCTCTTCTTTTTCAAAACCAAGTGAAAGTAAAATTCTAACTGCATCAAGTGTCTTTTTATCTTTTATCTTTAATTCTTTCTCTTCTTCACTTAAAAATTTACAAATTTCTTCAAGTATTTTTTTTCTTACTCCTTTTACAAGAAGTGGCTCTCCATTTCTTATTCTTTCATAAATTTCGTTTAAATTATAATATTTAAAAATTTGTATTACAGATTTTGGTCCAACCTGTGGAATTTTTATTAATTTTTCGAATAATTCTACTTCATCAAAAGTTAAAAATCCATACAAATTTAAATCTTTTTCAGAAACAATTAGTGATGTAAAAATTTCATTTTTAATTCTATCTGGGTATGGAACAAAGATTTTAAAGCCAATTCCACTTTTTGTTAAAAATATAATAAAGTCTTCTTTCTTTATTAAAACTTCACCACTAAGATATGATATCACTTTTTTCTCTTATTGACTTTATATTAATAAAAGAAGTAGCAAGTGCTATTGCATCAACTGTATCATCTTCTTTAATTTCTTTTTTATATAAAATTTTAACCATTTTTTTCATGTTATTTTTATTAGAACCACCAAAACCTGTGAAATGTAATTTTACATTACTTGGATTTAATTCATAAATTTTAGAATTAAATTCTTTTGCAATTAATAAAATAACCCCTTTTACTTCTCCTATTTTAATCGCTGTTTTTATATTTTTTTTAAAATAGATATTCTCAATTATTGTGTAATCAGGTGAATAATTTTTATATATTTTCTTTAAATTTTCATATATTAATAATAATCTTTCCTCTTCTTTTAAATTTTTATCAGTTTTAATTAACCCAAAATCAACAAGTTCTGGAGGATCTTTGTCCTCAATAATTGCCCATCCAAGATTTGAAAGACCAGGATCAATTCCCAAAACATACATTATTTAAGTGTAAGTGCTATTCTTTCCATTTCTTCATCTGATATATCAAAATTAGCATAAACTTTTTGGACATCATCATGATCTTCAAGTTCATTTATTAATTTTAAAAGTTGCTCTGCTTTATCTCCTTCAATTTTTACACTATTTTTTGGGATCATTGTAAAATCAGATGATAAAACCTTTATTCGATTTTCTTCAAGTTTTATCTTTATTTTAAATAAATCTTGGGGAGATGTATAAATATAAACATCCTCACCATCTCTTTTAACATCTTCTGCGCCTAACTCTGCTGCTAGAAGTAGAAGTTCATCATCTGAAAGAGGTTTTGGATCAACCTTTATTTCTCCTTTTCTTTCAAACATCCAAGAAACACAACCACTTTCTCCTAAACTTCCGCCATGTTCATTAAAAATTTTTCTTATTTCTGCTGTTGTTCTGTTTCTATTATCTGTTGAAGCTTCAATATAAATTGCAACACTTCCTGGACCATATCCTTCATATGTTATTTCTTCGTATTTTTCTCCTTCTATCTCTCCTGTTCCTCTCTGAATAGCCTTTTTAATATTATCAGATGGCATATTTGCTTCTCTTGCTCTTTCTATTGCAAGTCTTAATCTTGGGTTTGTTTCAGGATCTCCTCCACCTTGTCTTGCCGCAATTGTTATTTCTCTTATTAGTTTAGAAAATATTTTTCCTCTCTTTTTATCTTCAGCAGTTTTTTTAGCTGCTATATTATGCCACTTTGAATGTCCAGACATATTTACCTCCTTTTTAATATTATATCAATAAACATTTTATGTATCCTTATATCATCCGTTAGTTCAGGATGAAAGGAAGAACCCATTATATTCCCTTCTTTTACTAAAACCGGACCTTCGTCAACTTTTGCAAGAACCTCAACATTATTACCAATTTTACTTACTACAGGTGCCCTTATAAAAACTGCTCTAAATGGTTTATCTAATCCTTTAATATCTAAATCTATTTCCATACTTTCTTTTTGACTTCCAAATGCATTTCTCTTAATAACTATATCTAAAACTTCAAGTAGAGGTTGATCATAATTTTGTTCTATTTTTTTAGACAAAAGAATTAAACCAGCACAAGTCCCAAAGACGGGAAATCCATTCTTAATTTTTTCTTTAAGGATATCTTTCATATTATACCTTTCGAGTAATTTGCCTATTGTAGTTGATTCACCTCCTGGAATAATAAGTCCATCAACAGTTTCAAGATCTTCTTTTTTCTTAACTAATACACCTTCCACAAAATCAAAATTTTTTAAAAAATAATAATGTTCAATAAAGGCTCCTTGAAGTGCTAAAACACCAACTCTTACCATCCTCTTCTTTCATACCTCTCTTCTTCTTTTAATGTTCTTATATCAATTCCAACCATTGGTTCTCCAAGATCTTTTGAAATCTCTGCAAGAATTTTTGGATCATCAAAATAGGTTACTGCATCAACAATTGCTTTTGCTCTTTTTTCTGGGTTTTTTGATTTAAAAATTCCAGAACCAACAAATACTCCATCTGCTCCTAATTGCATCATAAGTGCAGCATCTGCTGGAGTTGCTATTCCACCTGCTGCAAAATTAACGACAGGTAATCTTTTAAGTTTTTTAACTTCTAAGACAAGTTCAAAAGGTGCCCCTAAATTTTTTGCTTCACTATATAACTCTTCATCAGACATGGAAGATATTTTTCTAATCTCATCCATGATTTTTCTCATATGTCTTACTGCTTCAACGACATTTCCTGTTCCTGCTTCTCCTTTTGTTCTTATCATACTTGCACCTTCATTTATTCTTCTAAGCGCTTCTCCTAAATCTCTTGCTCCACATACAAAAGGAACTTTAAATTTCCATTTATCTATATGATGCTCTTCATCGGCAGGAGTCAAAACTTCACTTTCATCAATAAAATCAACTCCAAGTGCTTCAAGAATTTGAGCTTCAACGAAGTGTCCGATTCTAACTTTAGCCATAACTGGAATTGTAACTGCTTTTTTTATTTTTTCTATTATTACTGGATCTGCCATTCTTGCAACTCCACCTTCTTTTCTAATATCTGCTGGGACCCTTTCAAGTGCCATTACTGCAACAGCACCAGCTTCTTCTGCTATTTTTGCTTGTTCTTCATTAGTAACATCCATAATAACTCCACCTTTGAGCATCTGTGCTAATCCTCTTTTAACCTTTATAGTTCCGTATTCTCTCATCCTAAAACCTCCAAAAAATATTTTACCATCTAATTTAGTTTAAATCAATTGAATTTATGATTTGATTAAATTAATAGTTATAATCTACCTAGTGGCATTAAATATAAAGGAGATTCATCTTCTCTTAATTTTAAAATAATTTTAACTTCTTCATCAATAAATGCTCCTATTGCAACTGTTCCAATATTTAAAGAGGTTGCCATTAAATAAATATTTTGAGAAGAATGACCTGCTTCCATGTTAATATATCTTATACCTCTTTCTCCATATCTTCTAGTTGTTATACTATTGATTGATGTAATTATAATAATAGCAGAACTTTTTTTAATTGATGATTGATTAAGACATGCTTTTGTTAGAGGAGTTGTAATATCATTATCAAAGATTTTAATTAATGAGTTTTGTTCGTAATCGTAGTAATAAAAACCAAAAGGAATTCCAATTACTTTCTTAGAATAAATATAAAATCTTAAAGGATAAAGTGCTCCTGCTGATGGAATTTTTGTTGCAGCAAAAAGTATATTTGAAATTTCTTGAATTTCTAATGGTTCATCTTTATAATCTCTTATTGATTTTCTTTTTTTAATTGCATTTAATAAAGTAAAATTATTATCTAATGGTTCAGGCAAATTAATTTTTTCCATAATCATTCAAAATTATAAAAATTCAATATAAAATCATTAGTTCTACCCATTTCATCAATTGCTAGAATATTAATCTGTTCATTGATAATATTGTAATTTGGATAATTTGATAATATGTAACCTGTGATTTTTAAATTATTTTTTTCTATGTTAAATGAAAATTTAATATAATTATAATTTGAAGAAATGGACAAATTTTTTGTTAGTTGAGGAAGATTTTTTATAAATTCTATTGAATTGGAAACCAAATCTAAAACTAAAGGAAAATAATCAAGTGTTTCTTCAGGTAATTCTTTTTGATTGTAATAATATTTATCATCCTCTTTCTTAATTTCAACTTCTTTATTTAATAAAGGAGAGGTAATTTTAAAATAAAATTTTTCTAAATTACAATAGAGATTAAAATTTTCTTTATCTCCGTTTAAATTTCCTATAAAATTAACATAAAAACTTTTTGAGGTTGAAACTTTTTCAATAATTTTTTTAATTATTTCCTCTTTTTTTGAATTTAATGATATTAGTTTTATTTCAACATTTGAATTTTCTTTGTAATTTATAAATTCATCATAAGGAAGATAATTTTCTTTGTAAACAAAAATTTTAAAATTTTCTCCTTCGTTTTTAACTATCAATTCACCATTATTATCTGTTAAAAATTCTATATTATTTATTAAAATCTTAGCTTGAGATATTTTATTTCCTAATTCATCAAGAACTATAATTTTTATATTATTCTCTCTTCTATAGCATGAAATAGAAGTTGACATTATTAATATTATTATCACTAATATAAATTTTTTCATGATTCAAGATCTATTGCTTTAGCATCAACCCATATACTTTCAAGATTGTAATAAATTCTTTTAATTGGATTAAATATATGAATCATAACATCTCCATAATCCATAATAATCCATGTTCCTTCATCGCTTCCATCAATTTTTTCTGGTAACCTTTTAATTTCTTTTTTCATTTTCATATATATATTATCCATAATTGCTTTTGCTTGTATATCTGTGTCTGCAGAACATATAAATAAATAATCAAAAAGATAGGTTAATTTTCTCGTATCGAGACAGAGTATTTCATCACCCTTTTTTTCTTTTATTGCTTCATAAATAGTTTTTAATATTCTATTTTTTTTCTTTCCAGCCATGGATCCTCTTCTTTATATAAATTATTTTTATAAATATAATCTTCTACTTCTTTTGGTACTAGATATTTAATTGTATATCCATTTTTAATTCTTTGTCTTATTAAAGTCGAAGAGATTGATAGAGCTGGAACTTGAAGAGGAAATACTTTATCAATACAACACTCACCAATTTTACCTAATTTTTCTTTTAATCGTTTTAAACTATAACCAGGTCGTGTAGCAGCAATAAAATAACACATTTGAAGAAGTTCTCTTGGGTTTTTCCATGTTAGAATACTCAATACAGCATCTGCTCCAGTAATAAAATAAATATCATATTTATCTTCAGTATAAACTTCTCTTAATTCTTTAATTGTGTCATAAGTATAACATTTACCTTTTCTATCAATTTCAATTCTTGAAACATAAAAATTTGGATTTGAAATTGTTGCTAGTAAAGTCATAACAAATCTTCTTTCAGGATCAAGCAATTTTGTTCTTTTTTTATAACCTGGAATACCAACTGGAATAAAAATGACCTTTTTAAGGTTATATTTAACTCTAGCTTCTTCTGCAACAACAAGATGACCTATATGTATTGGATTGAAAGAGCCGCCCATAATTCCTATTGCCTCTTTACTCATAATATCTAAATTCAATACCTCCTATTATTACTTTATCTCCATTTTTAATTCCTTTCTTCTTCAATTCTTCTTCAATTAAATATTTTTTTGAGATTTCTTGCAATTTTTTTATTCCATATTGCGAATCTAAATCTATACCTTTCACTATTCTTTCTAATTCTTCACTTTCAACAATATATTTATTTCCTTCTTTTCTAATTTTAATTTCAATATCCCTTTTGATATCTTTTAATGTGTACTTTTTTTCTATTTCAATTTTCTCAAAAAACTTTCTAATTTCAACTTTGCCAATTCTATCTATAAGATCTTTTATTCCAAAATTTAAAACTGCTGAAAATTTAATTGTATCTATATTTCTTTCTTTAAAATAATTTTCAACTTCTTCTAAGTTATGAGTTGGTAAATCTATTTTTGATAAAACAACAAAATATTCTTTATTTAAAATTTCTTTATTATAATTCTCAATTTCATTTATTAAGTTTTCATATTGAATAATTGGATTCAATGCTTCTAAACTTGAATTCAGTACAAAAATCAAAAAATATGTTCTTTCAATATGTCTTAAAAATTCTAATCCAAGTCCTTTTCCTTGAGATGCACCATCAATAATTCCAGGCAAATCAACTATTGTTAAACTTTTTTTATCATCTATTCTTACCTCACCTATAACAGGAGTCAAAGTTGTGAATGGATATGGAGCAATTTTAGGTTTAGCATTACTTATTTTTGAAAGAATTGTAGATTTACCAACATTTGGATAACCAACAAGACCACCATCTGCTATTATCTTTAATTCAAGTAAAACTTTCTTTTCTTCGCCTTTTTCGCCTAATTCTCTAATTCTTGGTGCTCTATCTGTTGGAGTTGCAAAACTAGCGTTGCCTCTACCACCTTTTCCACCTCTGCACAAAATAAACTCTTCTCCATCCTCAGTAAGGTCTTTTAATAATTCTCCTGTTTCTAAATCCCAAACAAGAGTTCCTGGTGGAACTTCAATTATTAAATCTTCTCCATCCTTCCCCTTTTTGTTATCTCCTTCTCCATTTTTGCCATCTTCTGCTTTAAATATGTTTTTATATTTAAATTTAGTTAATGTATTTAGATTTGAATTGACTTTTAAAATAATATCTCCACCTTTACCACCATCTCCACCAGATGGTCCGCCATATGGAACAAATTTTTCTCTTCTAAATGCTATGACTCCATCCCCCCCATCACCTGCTTTACAATATATTTCAGCTAGATCAAATGAATATTTTTTACTATATTTCTTTGGGATAGACACTTACTCTTTTTTTACCTCTATAATCTTCAAATTTAACAACCCCTTCAATTGTTGCTAATATTGAATAATCTCTAGCAAGCAAAGTATTTAAACCAGGAATAACTTTTGTTCCTCTTTGTCTTACTATTATTGTTCCAGGTTTTACAAATTCTCCTTCAAAATATTTTATTCCTAGATATTTTGGATTTGAATCTCTACCGTTTTTTGCTCTGCCACCACTTTTCTTATGCGCCATATTAACCTCCTATTTCAATTTTTTCAATTTTAAGCATTGTTTTTGGTTGTCTATGTCCCAACATTCTTTTATGAGTTGTTTTTGCATGATAAAAGAAAACTTTTATCTTTTTTTCTCTTAACTGGTTAGTTATCTTACAATGAACTTTTACATTTTTAACATAGGGATTTCCAACTAAAAATTCACCATCTTTTTTAACAAAAAGAACATTATTAATAAGAATTTCACTTCCTATATCGCCTTTTATTTTTTCAACTTTAATAGAATCGTTCTCTTTAACTAGATATTGTTTTCCACCAATTTCAACTATCGCAAACACCTTATAACCTCCTAAATAAATAACTTTTTAAACTAATAATTTATAACAAAAAATTTCATTTAATTCAAGTAGTTTTGCATTTTATCATAAGTGAAACCTAATGGTTTTAAAAGTTTTTCAATATAATTTAAATTAACTTCTTTTCCTTTAAACTTTAAAAAATCTTTAATTATATCTATAAAGTTCTTTAAAAATTTATCCTTATCTTCATTGTATAACTTTTCAATAAATATTCCAAAAGTATCAGGTGCTATTTCTGTTTTTCCTCTAAATGAGAATAGTAAAAAACTAATATTGTTTAAATAATCTTCTGTTAATTTCCATAAATCAATAAGATTTAATTTTTCTAAATTTTCTTTGAAATTTTTTGATTGAAGATAATCTTTAAAACCATCTTTTATTAAATTATTAACTAAATTTGCAATTTTTTTATTTTGAATAAAACTCATATGCTTACCTCAAAATATGAATTTGAAATTTTATTAATAAACTCATTCCATTTTTCAATTGAAACAATACCACCAGTTGCTCTCTCATGCCCGAAACCTAAATCTTCTTCAATGCTTGGTTCAAGAAAATTTCTTAAAAATTCTAGAAGTGAAATATTTAATGATGTTCTCATAGAAAAACTTACTTTGTTTTTGATATATCCAAAGTTAGCACAAATAACAATATATTTATCTAGTATATTTTTCCAAATTTGGGCAATTACAGGGTGAATCAGATTTTCAGAGTTAATTTCTATTATTGCAATTTGTTTAATAAACTTTGGCTTAACTTTTTTCCACTTTTCTATATCTTTCTTAATAATCTCTTTATATATTTCAAGTTGTTTCTTATATGATGATTCAATTAACAAATCTGAAAAATTTTCAGATTCAATCAAATATTTAAATGATAATTCTATGTCAAATTCTTTTACTCTTCTTGCTGAATTAATAAGCGAAGAAACATATGAAATCTCTTTTTTCTTATAATTTTTAAACAATTCTTTAATCATTGGTGCATCAATATCTACACCATAATCACCAACTTCGCCTATTAAACCTATATAATCTTTTGGATTTAAATTAATTTTATTAAGCAAAAGATATGAGAGATATGAAGTTGATATGTAAGGTGGTGGAGGAAAACTTGAAAATAATATTCCATTATCAGGGATTCCCTCTGGTTTATGATGATCTATTAATATTATCCTTTTTATATTATCAAATTTAGTCTTATAAGAGCCTAAATCTAAAATAAATAGGAAATTTGGATTAATTTCCTTAATTCTTTTTTTTATACCTTCAGAATAACCATTTTCTCCTTTATTAGGAAATAAAATATTTATATTTTTAAAATTTAAAGAATTAAAAATTTTAAATATTATTGCACCACTAGAAACACCATCTGAATCAACATGAGTTAAAATTAAAATTTTATCTTCTTTACTTATTTCAGAAAAAACTTTTTCAAAATCTCTTGAAACTACTTCAAGATCAAGCATATATTATAATTATTATATGAAAGAGATAAAAAAGGAAGAGATTTTAAATATAAAAGAAGTTGTATCTGATGTTTGTTTATTTTGTGATGCTCCTTGCTGCAAGGAAAATTTTGTTCCTTTAACTACTGAAGAAGTCAAAAGTGGAAAGTATGAGGCAGTTTTTAATTCAATTTTTGATTTCAACACAAAGAAATTAGAAACTGGATACTTTTTAAAAAGAAAAAAAGATGGAAGTTGTATATATTTAAATGAAGTAAATTTATGCACTATATGGAGAGAAAGACCAAAAGCATGTAGAATATATGTCTGTGAAAAAATTAAAGAAGACGTGAACCATTAATATCAAGATGAAATTCACAATTTAGAACTTTTGAAGCATTTTTACACATAACCATTCTAGATAAAAATATTTCAAAGTACTCCATTGGTTTAGAGATTTCTGTATTAATGGTAAGTTCAAGTATTATTTCCTTTTTCTTTTCATTAACCCATAAAAAGGATTTTTCAACTGCATAATTTACTCTATCATGTATATCAAAATATTCTGGTTTTGTTCTAACTCTTGATCTATGAGCATCAGATTTATCTGCAAGTACCACTGCAGCAGTTATTGGATTTGAAATGTGTCCTATCTTTTCATCGTGATTACTAATTGCTTCCATAATAAGTGCTATATCTTCAGGTGGAAAGTTTAAATCTTTTAAAACATGAAATGCTATCAATGCTCCACCAATTGTATGAAAATCTCTACCAATAAAATTACCTATATCATGAAGATAAGCTGCAATTTTTGCAAGAAGTTGTTCTCTTTCTGAATATCCTAATCTTTTCAAAATATTTTCACTTATTTCTGATACAAGAGTTAAATGTCTAAATCCATGTTCAGTATAACCTAATGATTCAAGATATTTATCTGATCTTTCTATAAATGATTTAATTATTGGGTGATTTTTTACAATTTCAAACTTTTCAAGCATTAAAAGATCTCTTCAGATATTAACTCTTTATCCGTTTCAAATGAAAGTAAAACTGCATCTGGAAGATTTTGAAGAAAGTTTTCAATTTTATAAACTGTTGAGTCAAGTTCATTTTTTGATGTATTCAAGGTTATAAGGTAAATTTTTGAAAGTTCGCACTTTTCATTTTCTCTATCTTCTGCAAGAGCTACATTGAATCTATTTTTTAATTTTGTAATTACTGAACTTGTAACCCTTCTTTTATCTTTAAGAGTTCTTGCACCAGGTATGCCAATTTCAAAAATGATTAAAGCATAATACATCTTAGGACCCCTTTTCTTTTAACTCAAATAATTCAATTAAATCTCCCTCTTTTATATCTTTAACACCATCAACTTTAATACCACACTCATAACCCTCCATAACTTCTTTAACATCATCTTTAAATCTCTTTAATGAAGTTATTTTTCCTTCTCCGATTACTTTTCCTTCTCTTATTACTCTTACTGTACCATCTCTTATAATTTTTCCTTCTCTTACAATTGAACCTGCTATTATTCCTACATTACTTACATTAAAAAGTTTTTTGACTTCAGCTTTTCCAACAACAACTTCCACATATTCTGGTTTAACTAAACCCTTTACAAAATTTGAAACCCAATCTTGTAATTCATAAATCAAATCAAAAGTATAAATCTTTACTCTTGCTCTTTCTGGAAGCCTTTTTAACATAGGATTTTCTTTTGTGTTAAAACCTAAAATAATTGCATTTGAAGCAACTGCAAGTAATACATCTGATTCATTTATATTTCCTACTCCTGTATATATAAATTCTATTTTAACATCTCCAGTATCTATTGCATTTATAACGTTTTTTACTGCATCAAGAGAACCATAAGTGTCTGTTTTTAAAATAATGTGAAGTTTTTTCTCTTCTTCTAATCTTTCAAAAAGTTCATCTAAAGATATTGGTTTTTCTTTTATTGTTTCTTTTTTACTTAATTCAATTTTTTCAAGTTTTTCAAGAACTATATCTTCAGAATCATATCCGAGAAGAATTTCTCCAGGATGTGGTGTTTCTTTTAAACCTAATATTTCTATTGGAATAGTCTCATTTACTTCTCTTAAACTTTTTTGTGATTCAGTATTAATCATTCTTATTTTTCCATAAGTTTCTCCAACCATAACCCAATCACCACATTTTAAAACACCTGCTTGCAAAATTAAATTTGCAAGAGGACCCACTTTTGGATCAAGTTTTGCTTCTATAATAGTTCCTGCTGGTCTTTTTTCATCTGATCTTGAAATTTCTTCTATTTCTCCTAAAAGTAATATACTATCAAGTAAATCATTTACACCAACACCGCTTTTTGCTGATGTATTTACAAATATTGTATCTCCACCCCATTCTTCAGGAAGGAGACCATAATTTGAAAGTTGCTGTTTTACTCTTTCTGGATCTGCTCCTTCTTTATCTATTTTATTTACAGCAACTATTATAGGTACATTTGCTGCTTTTGCATGATTTAATGCTTCAATTGTTTGTTCCTTTACCCCCTCATCTGCTGCAACTACAAGAACAACGATATCTGTTACAAACGAACCTCTTACTCTCATTTCAGTAAATGCTTCATGACCTGGAGTATCAATAAATATTATTTTTTTATTTTTATAATTTATTTCTGATGCACCAATTTTTTGTGTAATTCCACCTTTTTCTCTTAATGCAATATTAGTTTTTCTTATGTAATCAAGAAGGGTTGTTTTTCCATGGTCAATATGTCCCATAACTGTTACAACTGGAGGTCTAGGTTTAAAATTTTGAGGAAGTGGAGGAATTATATCTGTAATTGGTTTTTTGAATTGATTTGCAATTCTTGCAGCAATTGGAAATGGAATTTCATCATCTATATCTTCTCTTACAATCCCCCATTTTAAAATATATGGAGTTATAATTTTAAATGATAAATTTAAATGTTTACAAAGTTCTCTTATTTTAATATTTCCTTTTACTTCTTTTTCTCTTCTTTCCCTTTCCTCTTTATCCTTCAAAACAAGTTCTTTAACAACATTTGCAGTATCTTCTTCTATTGTTGAAAGATTTCCTTTCACTTCAACACCAAGATCTTTTAAATATTTTACAAGTTCAGTTGTTGATATACCAATCTCCTTTGCTAAACTAAACACTCTGTATTTTTTCATTCTTCACCTCTTTTATATATTCAAAAAGTTCCTCTTTCATTCTAATTTTTAATTTAGAATCAATTTGATCAACTCTTAATACTTTTTCTAACCTTTTTTTAGTAAAAGCTTTATTAATACAATTTTTATCTTTACAAATATATGCACTTCTTCCAAAAATTTTATATTCATTATCTATTAAAATATTTAAATCTTTAGTTCTAACAACTCTTAAAAATTCTTTTTTTACTCTTTGTTTTTTACAAGAGATACATCTTCTTAAAATTTCTTTCATAATTTTATCTAAGTTCAATTGTGTAACCAGTAAGTTTTGAAGCAAGCTTTACATTAACTCCTTCTTTTCCAATAGCAAGAGGTATTTGATCTTGTGGAAGAATAACAATTGCCTTTTTATCAATTATTTCTACTTTTTCAACTTTTGCAGGAGAAAGTGCATATTTTATATATTCTTTAGGATCATCAGACCATCTTACAATGTCAATTTTTTCTCCTGCTAATTCTTTTGAAATACTTGTTATCCTAACTCCTTTTGCACCAATACATGCTCCAACTGGGTCAACATCGCTTTTATATGAATGTACTGCAACTTTTGCTCTTTCACCTGGTTCTCTTACAACCCCCTTTATTTCTACAATTCCATCAATAATTTCTGGTATCTCTTTTTCTAAAAGATATTTCAAAAGATTGTTATCAATTCTTGATAGAATTATATCCGGACCTTTTGGTGTTTTAACAACATCAACTATGTAAACTTTTATTTCCTTTCCAACAAAATATTCTTCTTTAGGAATTTTTAAATTTTTTGGTATTCTTCCTTCTCCTCTTTCAAATTTGACAAATATATCTGGGCCTATTATTCTAGAGACTTTACCAGTTAATACCTTTCCTACTTTATCTTTAAATTCATCATATATAGTCTCTCTCTCAAGAGCAACAATTCGTTGAATCAAGACTTGTTTAGCTACTTGCATTGCAACAAATCCGAGTTTTTCTGGAAGAATCTCTATATCTAATACTTCATCTAATACCACATCTTTTTTAATATTTTGAGCGTCTTTAAGAGAGATTTCTGTTGAATTTTGAGCGTCTTTAACTACTTTTACTCTTTTAAATATTTTAATTTCTCCTGTATCTTTATTTATATTAACTATAATATCTCCACTATTTGGAAATTTTTTTTTATAAGCAACTTTAATGGCATCTTCTAATGATGCCAAAATTTTTTCTTTTGGAATACCTTTTTGTTTCTCAAATTCTTCTATTGCTTCTATTAATTCGTTGGTCAAAACTATTCCTCCTAAAAACACTCTTAAACTATTATAGCATAAATATTTGTCTATTTTAAATTAGTTATTATATGAATTTTATGCCTAATCTTACTAAATTATTATTTATAGTGTATTTATATACTATTTGTCCCTTTCTATAAATATTTAATTCATGGATCGAAATATTAATATTATTATCAGTAAATGAATCTGGTTTAGTTAAAATTCCTAATCCACCATTACTATAATCTAATACCATAATAGGTTTATTATCAATTTTTGTAATAAAATTTAAATAAATTCTTGGATATGCTCTTCTATCATTCTCGTAACTTTTAATGATATTTAAATTGTGAATTTCCTCAATAGCATACCTTTCTGTTTTAACCCATTTTTTTATATTAAAAATTAATTTAATTATTGCCAACAAAAAACTAGGTAACCAAATATATGTATAAAATGCAAAAATTAAAATTAATATATATTTTTTAAGTAAATTAATTTTATAGAAACCGTTTATACCAGTTAAAAATATAGGTATAAATATAAATGAAAATAAAATTAAAACCAAAAATCCAACTATTGTATTAATACTGTAAAAATAATTTAAAATATAATTTTTTACATATATAACTTTAAAAAAACCAAAAATAGATAAAAAAATGCTTAAAAAGACAATAAAAATTGTAGATACAAATGTTAAATAAAATATTGAATCTAATTTTGTAAAAAATTTAGATTTTGAAAATATAATCTTTGGTATATATATCCAATTAGATAAATGACCTTGTAACCATCTGCTTCTTTGTCTTATTAAAGATAATAAATTTTCAACACCCTCCTGTTCAGTTATTATATCATCTGCATAACCTAATTTCATACCATAAGAAATAAATTTTAAACCTAATTCTAAATCTTCAGTTAATGTATATCCCCAAGGTGAATCGCCTAATTTAAGAAGAGAAGATAATTTTGTAAATTGACCATTTCCTCCCATTCCAACACTTCCCAAAATAGATCTACCTTTCTGAATTATTTGGCTAAAACCTAAAAATTCTATATCTTGCATTTTTGATAATAAATTATTATCCCTATTATAAATTCTAATCATAGTTTGAACAGCATCTATATCAAAATTTTTAAAATAATCACTTATTCTATTAAAAATATTTTGATGTGGTATAGCATCTGCATCAAAAACTCCTATAATAATGTTATTATAATTATATTTCTCATAAAAATTCTCATCTAAATTTAATGACTCTAAAAAATTGTGTCTTAATGAAAAAAGAATTTGACTTAATCCAAAATTTAAAACAGTTCCTTTGCCAGATTTGTCATTGAAACTAATTCTATCTAATAAAACTAGTCTATTATCTTTGTTTAAATACGAAAAAACAATTTCTCTTGTTCTGTCAATTGATTTATCATTTAAAATAATAATTCTAAAGTTTTGATTTTCTAATTTTAAAAAATTCTCAATGGTTCTTTTAATAACTTTTTCTTCATTTTTTGCTGGAATTAAAATAAAATAAAAATAATCATCTTGACCACTATTTAAAGGTCTCTTATATTGAAAGGATATGAGATAAAGAAATAAATAATACAATCCTATAAAAACTAAAATCAATGTAAAAATTGTTGAATTTATAATCATGTTAATATTATAAATTATTGATATAACAAATTCAATAAATGTTGAAAATTAATATTTTCTTTGTTAAACTTTTTTTAAATGAAGAAATTTTTAGGATATAATCTATATCCATTAACATTTGAAGAAACAAAAGAAAAAATAATTAGTTTCTTAAAAGAAGATAAAAAAAGGATAATTACACCAATTAATCCTGAAAAAATTGTTAGAAGTCTAAATGATAATAAATTGAAAGAAATATTAGAAAATTCAGATTTACTTTTACCTGATGGATATGGAATTGTTATAGCATCTAAAATTCTTGGAATTGGAATTAAGGAGAGAATTACAGGTATAGATATGTTTGAAGCGCTTATTGAATATGGAGATAAAGCAAATCTTTCAATATATTTTTTAGGCGCAAAGGATGAAAGTGTTAAAGGTGTTGTTGAAAGAGTAAAAAAAGAGTATAGAGGAGTTAAAATTGTAGGTTATCATAATGGTTTTTTTAATACTTCAGATGAAGTTATAAATGATATGAGAAATAAAAAAATAGATTTTTTATTTGTAGCAATGGGGAGTCCTAAACAAGAATATTTTATATATGATAATCTTAAATATATAGATGCAAAAGTTTTTATGGGAGTTGGTGGAAGTTTTGATGTTTTTTCTGGAAAAATAAAGAGAGCACCAAAATTAATTAGAAAATTGGGTCTGGAATGGTTTTATAGATTTTTACTAGAGCCAAAAAAAAGATTTCCAAGAGTTTTACTCCTCATTAAGTTTATTTTTATAGTTCTAAAGGAGAAATTTAAAATTGGAAAAAGTTGACATACTTGGTATCAAAATTGATAATCTAACTCACGAAGAGGCACTTCAAAAATTAGTCCAATTTATAGAAGAAAAAAAATTTCACCTAGTATTTACAATAAATTCTGAAAATGCAACTAAAGTTTTAGAGAATAAGAATTTTTTTGAGGTAATAAAAAATGCAGATTTAATAATTCCAGATGGTATTGGCATAATTTTAGCATCGAAAATATTAAAAAATCCACTTAAAGAAAGAATACCCGGAATAGATATCTCTTTTAAATTAATGGAAATTGCTAATAAAAAGGGTTATAAAATAGTTTTAATTGGAGGAAAAGAAGGTATTAGTGAAAAGGCCAAAGAAAATTTAAAGAGATTTTTTAATAATTTAAATATTGTTAAAACTTATAATGGATATTTTAATGAATATGAGGAAGAAAAAATTCTATCAGAAATTAAAGATATAAATCCTGATATATTACTGGTAGGAATGGGTTCTGAAAAACAAGAGCTTTGGATTTGGAAACATAAAGATGTTTTTAAAAATGTAGGAGTATGTATAGGAGTTGGTGGTACACTCGACATTTGGGCAGGAGAAAAAAAGAGAGCACCAAAATTTATTCAAAAAATGGGTCTTGAGTGGTTGTACAGAGTTCTTATTGAGCCAAAAAGAATATTTAGGATTTTTAAAATTTTTAGATTTATATATAAACTATTTATTGAAAGATGGAAAAAATCCTTTTAGGTGGGTATTTTGGTTTCGAAAACATTGGTGATGATGCAATTTTACTTTCAGAAATTTCTTTTTTAAAAAAAGAGGGTTTTAAACCTATAATATTGACAAATAAAGGAAGATCAATTTTTAATGAAGAAGCAATAGATAGATATAATTTTTTCAAAATTTTTAAAATTAAAAATGAGTTTAAATTTTTTATTCTTGGCGGAGGAGGTCTTTTTCAAGATAAAACAAGTTTTAGAAGTTTAGCTTATTACATATTTTTAATTAAATATATGAAACTTTTAGGTAAAAAAGTTATTCTTTTAAATGTAGGCATTGGGCCTATTATAAGAAATATCTCTAAAAAACTATTATATAATGTGTTAAAAAATTGTGATCTTATTTTTTTAAGAGATTCATATTCATTTGAATTTTTTAAAAATTTAAATAATAAATTTTTAAGTAGTGATTCTACTTTTTATTTTGATATTGATGAAGTTGAAAAGGAAAATAAAATAGGTATTTCTATAAGATATTTTGATAAATTAGATTTAAATAAAATTGAAAATTTCTTAAAAATCATAATAAAAAAAGTTAATCTTGAAGTTGAATTTATTGTCTTTTCAAAAGAGGAAATTGAAATAGCAAGAAAACTAAATTTAAATTATTTTTATTCTAATGATCCTATTAAAATAATTGAAAGAATTGGTAAATTGAAATTTTTAATAGGAACAAGATATCACTCAATTATATTTTCAATTTTAACAGAAACTCCTTTTATTGCTTTAGTATATGATATTAAAGTTAAAAACATAGTTAAAGAAATTGGGTTAAATAATTTAATTTTCCCTGAAGATGAATTAGAAACTTGGAGTACTATTTTTTCTGAAAATTTTAAAAAATTAGAAGATTTAAAAAATATTTTAAAGGAGAAAAAGAGAGAATTAAAAGAAAGATTAAATTTTTCATTTAAGAAAACAGTTGAATTTATTAAAAATGATTATTTTTAACTTTTTTCCATTTATTTTCATAAATGAATGTATATATTGTGGTAAAGAGTATGAAGGAACAATATGCTCAGATTGTAGAAAAAAACTTTTTGTAAGAGGAGTTAGTAGAACACAACTTGGAAATAAACTTTATTTTCTTACTATTTATAATAAAAATGGTGAGATTTTAGTTGATTATTTGAAAAATAAAAAATTTTTATCAATAACAAAATATCTTATTGAAGAAACACTTTTTTTAATAAAAGAAGATTTTGATTATATAACTACAATCCCCTCTCTTAATTTTTTATCATATATTCCTGAACATCTTGAGATATTTTCTAAGGAACTTGCAAAAAAGAAAAAAATTAAATTTATTGAGTTTATAGCAAAAAATAAAAAGATTAAAAGTCAAACAATTCTTCCAATAAATGAAAGATATTTAAATCCTAAAGATGCCTTTGTTCTAAGAAGAGATTATAAAAATTTAATAAATAGAAGTAAAATTCTTTTAATAGACGATGTTTATACCACAGGCTCTACTTTAAGAGAATGTGAAAAATTAATAATGAATCATGGAGGAGAAATAGTATCGCTTGTTATTTCAAAAGCAATTTTAAATTATTAAGGAGGGTATTAAATGGAAAGAACACTTTTAATTTTAAAACCAGATGCTTTTAAGAGAGGTCTTGTTGGTGAAATAATTAAGAGAATTGAAATGAAAGGTTTCAAAATTGTTAATATGAAATTTGAAATTCTTTCAAAAAATAAAGCTGAAAAACTATATAAAATTCACAAAGAAAAAGATTTTTTTGAAAGTTTGATAAAATTTATGACCTCTGGTCCTATACTTGCAATTGAGGTAGAAGGTGAAAATGCTATATTAATTATGAGAAAACTTATTGGAGCCACAAAACCAGAAGATAGGGAAATGGGGTCAATTAGAGGTGATTTGGCACTTGGACTTACTGAAAATTTGGTTCACGCATCAGATTCAAAAGAAAATTTTGAATATGAAAGAGAGGTTATCTTTGGGAGAGAATGACACATGTCAAATTTTAAAGATATAATGGAAAAACTATTTTCATTATATAGAGACGGAAAATATGAAGATGCTTTAAATTTAATACAAGAAAATAAAAAGAATTATTTAAAATATCTTTCAAGATTATTTTATTATGAAGCATGTTTTTTGAGTGTTTTAAATAAAAAAGATGAAGCTATAAAAATTTTAAATGACGCAATAAATTCTGGTTTCTGGTGGTCGGTTACTACATTAAACTATGAAAAAGATTTTGATTCAATTAGAGATAGTATTGAATTTAAAGAAATCATAGAAAAAATTAAAAAAATAGAAGATAATGAAAATAGATTAATCAAAAGAGAATATCTAATTTTTGAACCGATTGATCTTGATAAAAATAAAATTTATCCAATTATTATTTCACTTCATCCAAGAGATTCAAACATTTATGATTTTTCAAAATATTTTGAAATTGAAAACTTAAAGAAAAATTATTTTTTACTTTTTCCTCAATCTCCAATAAAAACATCTTTTGATGGATATTCTTGGGATAAATCTGAAATATGTTACAAAGAAGTTATTCAAATATTTGATGAAGTTTTAGAAAAATTTAAAAAAATAAACAAAAATGAAATAATTATTTCAGGTGCTTCTCAAGGAGCAAGAATTTCACTTGAAATTTATTTAAAAAAATTAATTGATATAAAAGGTTGGATTGGTATAATTCCAGCATTCAGAGATATAAATTATCTTTTACCAATTCTTGATTCAATCAATAAAAAGAAATTTAAATTTTCTTTTATAGTGGGCAAAAAAGATAATTTCTTTAGAATTGCAAATGAATTAAACAAAGAATTAATTAATAGAGGTTTTAAGACTTTATTTATTGAGAATGAAAATTTAGGACACTCAATCCCAAAAAATTTTGAAGAAGAATTAATCAAGTGCATAAATTTTATTCTAAAAGATTAATTAAAAAAACTTTAAGTTTTGGATATTAATATACTCTTAACTTAACTTTTTTCTTTTCATATATTATCTTATTTATTTGGGATATAAAATTGTAATTTTCTTTTCTTTTTCATCCCACAAAACACTTGCACCAAGAGATTCTGAAACAACTCTAATCGGGACAAAAACTCTTCCAGGAGGAAGTAAAAGTGGAGGTGAGTCCATCATAAATAGAACTGAATTTACATAATAATTTAATTTATTAACCCACATTGTTAAAGAGGTGTCATATAGAGTTATCATAACCTTTTTTTCATTTCCATCCCAAATAACTGTACCACCAATTGATTCTGAAATGAATCTTAAAGGAACATAGGTTCTTCCATTTCTTATAAATGGTGCTGTATCAAGTTTAATTTCTTTTCCATTAACAAAAGAAGTTATCTTTCCTATAAAAAGAAAAATTTCTTTCTTTTCAATTCTATAAACTACTCTTGTTGCTCTTATCTCATTTCCTGCTAAATCGACTGCTTTAATTTCAAATTTGTTATAACCAGGTGTTAATGGAAAATCTTTAAAGAAAGTGCCATCTTCTCTAAGCTTTACTTCAACTCCATTTATAAAAACTTTTGCATCTCCCTCAGTTCTACCTGAAACTGTAAAAGTTTGAGTTGTTACTTTATATATAGAAGGAACATTAAGCGTTAAAGTTGGAGGAGTTGTATCTCTTATTATTTTTATCAAGGTATCTTTTCTATTTCCAGCCTTATCAATTGCAGTAAATTTAAAATTATTTTCTCCTTCGTTTAATTTAACAAAAACTTTAAATGAACCATCCTCATTTAATTCTACATCTTTTCCATCTAATAAAATTCTTGCACCAATTTCTGTTTTTCCTTCAATAAAAAATTCTATTTTATTTGTAATTAAATTATTTTCAATATTAAAAATAATTTCTGGCGGAATAGTGTCTTTTTTAATTGAAAATTTAATCTCTATTTCTTTATAATCATCAAATGAGTAAATTTTTATTTTATCAATAATTTTATCACCTTCATTAAAAATAGAAGTGTCTATTAATCCTTCAATTTCTTCTTTTCCATCGAATTGATATTTATCAAGTTTTATATATTCTGGAGAAACCAATATCCCCTTACCTTGGATTGTAAATTTGAATTTTAATATCTCTCCTTTTTCAATTTCTCCAAAATCGAATTTATTTTGATTTAATTCAATTTGAGAAAATTTGATTACTTGAATTCTATGATTAAATGTATCAGTAATATAAATAGTTCTATCTTTAACTAAAATTCCTTCTGGTTTTAAAAATTTTCCTATATCTTTTTTATAAAAATTCTCATCAAAATTTTGTGTTATAAATCTTAAAAAAGGACCTCCTTGCTCTCCAAATGATCTAGTATAAACACCGTCAAAAGTAAAGAAATCCAGTCTACCTCCTTCATTTAAAACAACCAATTCATTTTCACTATATCTTGCGATAGAGACAGGATAAGATAAAATTTCTTTTCCAAAACTCTTTATAAATTTTCCGCTTTTATCAAAAATATGGACTCTGTTTCCAAAAGTATCACAAACATAAATTCTATAAACATCATCAAGAACAGTTATTCCTCTTGGACCATATCCAGATATACCATATTTATCAAGAGTTAAAGAGGAGGTTTTTGTAAATTGACCATCGCCTGATCCAATTCCTCCAAATTTAAATTTAAATTTACCATTTTCATCAAAAACTTGAACCCTTGCGTTAAAATCTGTTACATAAGACCAATTATCACTCCCAATTGCAATTGAAAGAGGATACATAAACTCTCCATCTGCTCCACCCATTCTTCCAAATGACCATAAATATTTACCATCTTTATCATATACTTCAACAACATGACTTCCTGTATCTAAAACAAAAATTTCATCTTTACTATTTACCGCAATACCTAATGGATATTGAATTTTCCCAGGTGCTGCACCAAAAGAGGAAAAAGATTTTATAAATTTTCCATTTTTATCAAAAAGTGAAATTGTTGATGTTCCAGAATTTGCAACAACAAGAGTTCCATCTCTTAGCATAGCGATACTTTGAGGAAAATAAACAGGAGATTTGATATCATCTCCTATTTTATTTATTACATTTCCTTCTAAATCAAGGATATAAATTTTTTCATCCTGAGAATTATATAAAATCATATAATTTTCAAATTTCTCAATACATTCAAGTTTTCCAAAATTATCTTTAACTTTTTTAATGAATTCTCCGTTTTTATTAAAAATTTGAATTCTTCCATTAGATTTTTCAACAATCCACAAATTTCCATTTTTGTCAAATGTAAAAGAGGTTGGAGAATAGAGTTTACCATCATCTAGACCCGGTGTTCCAAAATCATAAAGATAATTTCCATTAAGATTAAAAACTTGAACCCTTGAATTTCCAGAATCGAGAACATAAACTTTATCTTCATAAGTTATAATATCTAGAGGTGCTTTAAACTCTTTTTTACCACTTCCGCTCTTACCTATAATCATTTTCAATTCGTTATCAATTGAAAAAACTTTAACTGTATCATCTCTTCTATCTGTTATCCAGAGGTTAAAATTTGAATCCATCGCAATTGATGTTGGTAACATTTTAGGATATTCAATAAAGAAACCAGCAAATTCACCATTATGTCTAAAAACTTTTACTTTACCTGAATTAAGATCGCATACATATATAAAATCTTCATCAACTAAAAGAGAAGATGGATTAAGAAATGTATTTAATGAGTCTCCAAAACCACCAAAACTAAGTAGAAGATTGAAATTTCTATCAAAAATTAGTACTCTAAAATGCATTGAATCAAGAACAAAAAATTTCTCATTGAAATATTTTATATCTCTAACTGTATAAAAATTTTTATTAAGAGGTCCATACCCAAAAACACTTATATTATCTTGTGAAAATGAGGTTTGAATTTCTCTTATCACAAAAATTAGTATTAATAATAGAATAATTAAAACTAATAATATTTTTCTCATATCTTTATTTTAACATTAAATTATTTCTTCAAATGGATTAATAAATTCTTCTTTTTTCTTTGCAATTATTACATAAACCGAAAGTTCTCTTCCTGCATAAGTTTTTTCATAAAATGGTTTTTTAAACCCTATTTTTTCAAGAATTCCTATTGTTTCATTTATATCTGCTTTATGAAGTAGTTTTATCTTAAACTCTTCAAGTAATTTCATTTCTTTATCAAAAAGAAGATACAGCTTTCCTTCGTCTTTTAAAAATTTATAAGTTAAAGATAAATCTTCTAATATATCCCTTTTTCTCAAATCGATTGAAACCCAAATTATAAAGTCAAGAACTTCTTTTTTGATGTTATAGTATGATTTTTTTGTTATTGAAATTATGTTTTTTTGAAATCCAAACTCTCTAACTTTTTCTTTTAAATCTTTTATAAAATTAGTCAAAACTAAAATTTTTCCATCATAAACTTCTTCAGCAAGATCAAATAAAGAAACATAATCATTAGTATCAATTATTAAAATTTTTGAATCTTTATTAAATTTTTCTTTTTTTAAAAATATATTCTCTATTGTTTCATGACTATTAAATTTTAGATTCATAACTTATAAAATTAATGCAATCCCGATATCCATTACATTATTTCCTGTTGATCCTGTAATTATTAAATCATTTAGATTTTTAAAAAAATTGTATGAATCATTATTTTCTAAAAATTTATTATAATCGAGATTCAATAATTCTCCTCTATTTAATGTATCACCATCAACAATTGCTCCTGCTGCATCTGTTACCCCATCAATTCCATCTGTGCCAAAAGATAAAAATAAAATATCTTTATTTTTTATATATTTTGAAATTATGAGAGATAATTCTTGATTTCTCCCCCCTTTTCCAAATCCTTTTACAAAAACAGTTGTTTCACCACCAAAAATTAACGCAGCTGGTTTTTTAATATTAATTTTATTTTCATAAATATCAAGAATAATTCCACCAATAACCTTGCTTACTTCTTTAATATCTCCCTGAATTCTTGAACCTAAATATAAAGTTGAATATCCTTTACTATAAAAAAATTCAATTAAATTTTTACATGCTTCATAATTTGAAGAAATAATAAAATTTTTAACTCTCTCTTTTGGAAAATCCTTTTCTTTTAAAGTTTCTTCGATTTCATTTCTAATTCCTTTATTTATAATTTCAACAACACTTACTGGAACTTTATTAATTAAATCATATTTTTTTAGAATATTTAATGCATCTAAAAAGGTTGAATTATCAAAATATGTTGGACCAGATGCAATAACACTCAAGTCATCTCCTATTACATCTGAAATTATTAATGAATAAACCTTTCCTTTTAAGTATTTTAATAATTTTCCTCCCTTTATTTCTGAAATGTGCTTTCTAATAGTATTAATCTCTTCAATTGAAAGCCCTGTTTTTAACATTAATTTTGTTAATTCTATTAAATCATTTAAAGAGATTAAAGAATGTTCAACAAGAGAAGACCCACCACCTGAAATCATAATTAAAACTAAATCATTTTCTTGAATTTCTTTTGAAAATTTTATTAATTTTTTCCCAGCATAAATACTATTTTCACTTGGATATGGATGATCTCCTTTTATATATTCAATATTTCTTGGAAAATTTGAATAGTCAATATTACTAACAACTATTCCTTTATATATATCCAATTTAGATAAAACTCCTTTTGTCATCTTAATTGCTGCTTTACCGAAAGAAATTAAAAAATTTCTATTAAAATTTTTTAAATCTATATCTTCAAACAAAATTTTTAATTTATTACCATTTTTTATTAAACACTCTTTCACTTTATTTTCAGGATCAATTTTTTCTAATATATATTCAATTGATTTTAACGCATCTAATCTTAATTTTCTAAATTTTCCTTTGCCATTCAAAACAATTTCACTAAGATTATCTATTTTTTTCATAAATAAAATTTTAACAAATTATTAATATAATAAATTATTTTTAATTTTATACTATCATAATAAAATTTTACAATTAATGAAAATATATATTAAATTATTAAAATATTTTTTTGAGAAATTATTGTAAATAAGATAAAATATGAATTAAGGGAGAAATTTATGAAAAAATATCTTTTATTAACAATTATTTTAATAATAATTTTATTTGGATGCTCTAAAAAAGCTCAAAAGGAGTACATAAAAATTTTTTTAACAAGTGGAGTTATAAAAGAAAATAATTTAATACCAAAAGATTATACATGTGAAGGTAAAGATATTTCGCCTCAATTAGAATGGAGTAATGTTCCAAATGGAACTGTGTCATTCTGCTTAATTATGGATGATCCAGATGCTCCTGGTGGAGTTTTTACTCACTGGATAATATTTAATATCCCATCCACTTATAAATCTTTACCAGAAAATTTTCCAAAAATACCTGAATTTGAAAATGGAATAAAACAAGGAAAAAATGATTTTAATAAAATTGGATATAATGGACCTTGTCCACCAATCGGTTCAACTCATCAATATAGATTTACAATTTATGCTATAGATAAAATGTTAAATTTAGAAAGTGGCGTTAAAGTAGAAGAAGTGATGAAAGAAATTGAAAATCATATCTTGGGGAAGGGAGAATTCGTTTGTATATTTTCTCGTTAAAAGAGGTGATATTATGTGTGATACATTTGTCATTTTAGGAAAGAGAACTTTAAGTGGCTTTACAATTTTTGGAAAAAACTCAGATAGAGACCCAAATGAAGTACAAATCTTTACACTTATAAATAATAGAGGAATTTCAAAGGAAAATATTAAAACAACTTATATTGAAATTGAACCATATGAAGTAAAATTTAGAATTTTTCTTTCAAAGCCAACTTGGCTTTGGGGCGGAGAGATGGGAATAAATGAATGTGGAGTTTCAATTGGTAATGAAGCAGTGTTTACAAAGATAAAATATAAAGATATTGGACTTACTGGTATGGATATGATAAGAATTGCTCTTGAAACAAGTGGAACTTCTTTTGAGGCTGTTCAGAAAATCATTGAATTGAATGAAAAATATGGACAAGGTGGAAATTGTGGTTATGAAAAGAAAATTAAATATCATAATTCTTTTTTAATTTCAGATTCAAAAGATGCATATGTTCTTGAACTTGTTGATAAATATTACGCTTATAAAAAAATTGATGAATATTATAATATTAGCAATAAATTATCAATAGGTAAGGATTTTGATGGAATACATCCAGATTTAAAAAATGGTATAAATTTTGAAAAGTACTTTTCAAATAAGCTTTATACAATTTTAAGTGGTGCTATAGAAAGAGAAAAAAGAGGAAAATATCTTTTAGAAAAAGAAAAAAAACATTCAAGAGAAACTTTTATAAAAATTCTTTCTGATAGAGGAACAAAAAAGATTGCATCAATGAAAAATATATGTATGAATGCTGGAGGAGGTTTAATTTCAAGCCAGACAACATCTTCAATGATAGTTGAATATGGAAAGAAAAACATAATTTGGTTTACAATGAGCCCAAATCCAGAAATTTCACTTTTTAAACCAACTTTCTTTACAGATGACAATCCTCTTGATTATAAAAACGAAAAAAAATTAATTAAAATTTGGAAATTAAATAATTTATTTTTTAGAAAATATATTGAAAATTTTGAAGAAAATGAGTTAAAAATAAGATCTCTGAAATATGAGTATCAGAATAAAATATTTGAATTGCTTAAAGATATAGATTTAGAAAAATTAAAAGATTATGAGTTAAATAAAATAACAGAAAAAAGTATGGAATTTGAAAATGAATATAGAGAAAGAGGAATAAAGGAAATGGAAACCACAAAAAAGAAGAAATATTTCTATTTTACAAATTATTGGGATAAAGAAAATAAAAAATTAATTCAAAAAGAAAATGATTTGGATTTAAAAAATTTATATAAAAAACTACTCTTTTAATTTTCTTTTTAATTCATCTATTATTTTTACAGGGAGAGGTTCAATCCCTTTTAATAATGCTAATTTAATTGAAATATAATCTCCTAATGGAATTAAAGAATATAAATTAAAAAGTGGCTTTTCACCAAAAGATAAAAATTCTAAAACATTCCATCCTCTTTTTTTAAGTAATTCAACTGATATATCTATCCTCTTTTTCATTTGAGATATATCTAATTGATCTCTTAAAATTATAAAAATTAATTTATCTTTAAATTCTTTACAATCCCAAAAAACAGATTCATTATGATTTAATTCTGGGAAAGATAAATTATATGAAATATATTTTGAATTCTCGTTAATTTCTTGTTTCCATCTTAATGCAACAGGTGTTAAAGAATTTGAAGAGTAAATAATAGGTATTTTTTCTTTAATCAAATCTGAAATTCTATCACCTTCATTATCATTTTCTTTAAATTTTTCATAAAGAGAATTTATTTTATCAAAAAATTCATCTTCACCAAGATCTTCTTCTAAAAATAGTTTAAGAATAAAATAAACTGGATAAAACAAATATGGAAAAGCCATTCTAGGTGGATATGATGATGGAATTTTATAGGTCAAATATCTTTTTTCTGATAGTTCAAAAAGTTCACCATTAGAAGTAATAGAAATAATTTTTGCTCCCTTTTTTTCTCCTTCATAAAAATTTGAAAGAGTTTCTTCTGTATTTCCTGAATAAGATATCAAAAAAAGAAGTGTTTTGTTTGATATAAATTTAGGAAGTTTATAATCTTTGTTTATTATGATTGGTATCTTAATATAATCTTTGAAAAGATAGTAAATAAAATCTCCTGTAAAACCAGAGCCACCCATTCCAGATATAACTATATTCTCAACATCTTTTATCAGATTAAAATCTATTTTCTTTTCAAGCGTTAAACTTCTTGATAATTTAAAGTCAAGAGGAAATTTAAAGAAAAGATCAAACATATTTCACCTCACAATTGAGTTAATGAAATTTAAAATTTGCGAATTTAGATAATCAAATAGAGATTTATCTTGAGTTTCAAAATATACTCTTACAACATCTTCTGTGCCAGAAATTCTAAACAATATATATGTAAAATCACCTTCTAAATTTAATAACAGTCCATCTTTTTTATCAATATTTTTTATTTTTAAATTGAAAATAGAAGTTTCATTGAAATTATCAATGTAATTTTTCACTATTTCTCTCTCTTCTTTTTTAAATCTTAAATCTAATCTTTTTGTATAAAATTTTCCAAATTTTTTATATAACTCATCAATAAGTTCTTTAGGCGAGGAATTTTCTTTTTCACATATTTGAAGAACTAATAAATCTGCTAAAATTCCATCTTTTTCTGGAAGCCAACCTTTAATTGATAAACCTCCACTTTCCTCTCCTCCTATATAAATTTTTCCATCTCTTATAAGCATACCTATAAATTTGAATCCTACAGGTGTTTCAAAAACTTCAATATTGTAATAATTTGCTATTTTATCTATTAATCTTGTTGTTGAAATAGTTCTTCCAATACCTTCTTTTTTACCTTTTCCAAGATAATATGATAATAGTGATAAAACTTCATTTGGTGTTATAAATGTTCCATCAGATGATATAATACCAAATCTATCAGCATCACCATCAAGTGCAAGACCTAAAAAAGCATTTTTATTAATAACTTCATTTTTCAAATGAGATAAAAACTCTTCGTAAGGAACTGGTTCCAAACCACCAAAAAGAGGATCATGATTGTTGTGAATTATAAAAACATTATTAGAAAAATTCTCAAATATTTTATTAAAATATCTTATTCCAGTTCCAAACATCGGGTCAAGAATTATTTTGTGATTAAGTTCTAATTTATAAGGAAGAATTTTTAATAAATCTTCTATATAATCAATAAATGGATCAATTATTTCAATCAATCCTTTATTCACATAATAATCAAAATCTTCTTTTACTTCTTCCTCAGTTTCTTTGTTTAAAAAATCTTCAATTTTTTTAGTAACCTCTGGTTCAGCAGGACCTCCCCAAGAAGGTGAAAATTTAATCCCTGAATAATAATATGGATTATGAGATGCAGTTATATTTACTCCACCTGATGTTTTGTATTTTAAAATTGTATAAGAAATTACAGGTGTAGGAGATGGTTCTTTTAAAAATAAAACTTTTACATTACTTTGAGCAAAAATTTTAGAGACCTCTTTTGCAAACTCTTTTGATAAAAATCTTGTATCATAACCTACAACGATTCCTTTATCAAATATATTTTCATCTAGTAAATAATCTTTTATTCCCCTTGAAACTTTTCTAATATTTCCAAAAGTAAAATCATCTGCTATAACTCCTCGCCAGCCAGATGTTCCAAATTTTATTCTATTATCCATGATTTAATCTCCTTTTCTTCTTCCTCAAGTTTTTTTATTTCTTTATCTTTTGAAGTAAAAGATGAATAAATATGAATTACTGGTCTATCACTATCTGGTAAAATAAAAACAAAGCCATCATCATAAAGAATTTTTACTCCTTCAACTGTGTTTGGATCAAAAACTTTAGTTTCGGATAATTTTCTCATTACTGTTCCTTTTTTATCAAAAGGACAACTTATCTCTATATGGCTAGGATCTAATAAAGGTGTGTCTTCTTTAATCTTAGAGAGAGGAATTCCTACTTTTGAAAGAAGTTCCACAAGTTTTCCTATAGCAAACATACCATCAAAATATGGCACTTCTTTAACAAATATAAAACCACCAACAAGATCTGCACCAAAATCTGAATTAAGAGAATCTCTTATGATATTTCTTGATATTGTTGAAGTAAAGTTAATTTTCACTCCTTTTTCATTTAAAAATTGTATAAGTTCATAAGATGCATTGACAGGTATAGATACAGAAAGATTTTTATATTCAAAAAGAAGAAGTTTAATAAAGCATGCAACAAGTCTTGTGTTAGACATAATTTCACCACTATCATCAACTACAAATATTTTTTCACCATTTGCATCAATTAAAACACCAAAATGATTTTTTACTGATTTAACCATCATTGATAATGTATTTAACGCTTCTTTAAATTCCTGAAAACTTCTAACTGATTTTCTTCCATCCATAAATGCATTTAAAGAAAATATATCAATATCGAAATCGCCTAATATGTTTGGAAGATACATAACTGTTGAGCCAAAAGAGTAATCAATTGTAAATTTAAGATTAGCACTTTTAATTGTTTTTAAATCAAAAGATTTTGTAAAGAAGTTTTTATAAGTTTCAAGAATTCTAGTTGGTATATCAATTGTTCCTATTTCCTCAATAGTTGCTCTGTAAAATTCTTCTCTAAAAAATATCCTTTCAATATTTTGTTCGTTGGAAATTGAAAGATCAAAACCTTCTTTATCAAAAAATTTGATGTTTGTAAGATGTGGATCAAATGGAGACCTTTTAACGTGCACTCCACCTGATCCTCCAATTGTTCTTAATGAAAATCTTAAAATTGGCACTGGTACAGCTCTTAAATCTTGCACATCAACTCCTGCAGAAATTAATCCTGCAATCATTGCTCTTTTTAGCATTCTTGATGATTTATCAACATCTCTACCTGTAAAAACAGTAGCTCCCTTACCAAGAACTGTACCATAAGCACAACCAAGTTTTGCAGCAAATTCTGGAGTTACCTCAACATTATTTGCTCCTATTATTCCATATGATCCAAAGAGAGAAGTTGTCCATGCCTTACCCCAAACTAAACTATGTGTAACAACAGAATTATCTTCAACAATCTTTGAAGGCCAAATATAAACTCCTTTTTTAATTATCACATTCTTTCCAATTTCACAATCATCTGAAATTATATTATCTCCTTCTAACAGCGAGTCTTCTTTTATACTAACTTTTTTACATATTATTGAATCAAATATTTTACTTCCTTTTTGAATGACACTACCACTCCAAATTATTGAATTATTTATTTCTACTTTATCTTCGATTAATACATCATCTCCAATGAATGAATTGAAAATTCTTGCATCATGAATTTTAACATTTTTGCCTAAAACTACAGTTCCTAATAAATTTTTTAAATTTTTAATTTCGCAACCGCTTTCATGCCATATATCAGAACCAATTCTTAAAACTCTCTCACCTTCAATTTCAATTTCAACCATTCCTTTTATGATCTCATCATGAGCAATTTTATATTCCCTAACATTTCCTATATCTTTCCAATATCCATTTGATATAAAACCATATAGAGGGATACTCTTTTTAAGAATAATAGGAAAGAGATTTTTTGAAAAGTCAAACTCTTTTCTTTCTGGTACAAATTCAAATATATCAGGAGATAAAACATAAATTCCTGTGTTAATTGTATCTGAAAATACTTCCCCCCAAGATGGTTTTTCAAGGAATCTAACGATTCTTCCTTCATCATTTGTTATAACTATTCCAAATTGAAGAGGATTTATTGCTCTTGTTAATGTTATTGTAGCAATTGCTTTTTTATTGAAATGATATTCTATAATTTCGCTTAAATTAAAATCAGTTAATACATCTCCAGAAATAACAATAAAATCTTCTTTGAGATACTTTTTTGCAAGGTTTACTGCTCCACATGTGCCTAAATCTTCATCTGAAATAATATAATTTATGTTCACACCAAAATCTTTTCCATCCTTAAAATAATCTTTTATAATTTCTGGTTGATGATAAAGAATAACAATAAGATCTTTTATATTGTGTTTTTTTAATAATTTAACAATATGTAATAAAATGGGTTTATTTGCAATAGGAACCATAGGTTTTGGAATATTAATAGTTAAAGGTCTTAATCTTGTACCAAAACCACCTGCTAAAATAACACCTTTCATACTCATAGATTTAATACTCCCTCAAATTTCAATTTAACATATAATCAATTTTTTATCAATTATAAAAGTTATTTTAAAATTAAATTTTCATATAAATTCTTATATTCTAAAGATGAACTTTCCCAGGAATAATCTGAATTCATACCAATTTTAATTATTTTTAATAATTTATCTTTTTGATTGTAAGTTTTTTGTGCTCTTTTAATAGCATTTAAAAATTCATATTCATCATATTCATAAAACACAAAACCATTTCCACAATTAACCCTTTCATTAAATTCTATAATTGTGTCTTTTAAACCACCGATACCTCTAACTATTGGAACTGCTCCATATCTTAACGAAATCATCTGAGATAAACCACATGGTTCAAATTTTGAAGGCATAAGAAAGAAATCACTTGAAGCATAAAGTAAGTGCGATAAAGGTTCATCAAATTTATTTAGAAATAAAAATTTATCTTTATATAATGAACTTAATTCAAATAATTTTTTTTCATATTCTTTATCTCCAACACCTAATATTATTAAGTATAAATCAAGTTTCATTAAATCATCAAAAATGTTTATTAAAAGATCAACACCCTTTTGATCGGTAATTCTTGTTATCATTGTATATAATGGTAAATCAATATTAAAATTTAAATTTAAATTCTTATAAAGATTTAATTTATTAATTTTTTTGTTTTCAATTGATAGGGAATTATAATTAGCATAAATATATTTATCAGTTTCTGGATTCCAGAATTCATAATCTATTCCATTTAAAATACCAAAAATTTTATCTCTTTTTAATCTTAAGATTCCATCTAAACCAAAACCAAATTCTTCTTTTTGAATTTCTTTTGAATATGTCGGTGAAACAGTAGTTATTAAATCTGAAAAGAGAATCCCACCTTTTAATATATTGATTTTTCCATAAAATTCTAAAAAATCTATTGAAAAGAGGTTTTCTGGTAAGCCAAGTTCAAAAAGAGACTCTTTTTCAAAAATACCTTGATATGCTAAATTATGTATTGTTAAAATAGTTTTAAAGTTAAAATTAAATATTTTATTATAAATTTGAATAAAAGATGCTTGCCAATCATGTGTATGAATAATATCTGACTTAACATAATCTTTTATAAATTTTAGAGATGCAAGTGAAAAAAGTCCAAATCGTAAATAATTATCTTTATAATCAATATTATTTTCATTGTAAATACCATCTCTTAAGAAAAATTGGTCATTTTCAATAAAATATGTATCAAATATAAAATTTTCTTTGTCTATATAAACTTTAAAATCATAAATTTTATCATTAATATTAATATTGATATTATTTATATATTCTAAATTTAAATTTTTTTCTTTTATTGCCTTATAAAAAGGTAAAATAAGAGTTACATCAACTCCTAACCTTTTAAGATATTTTGGTAGTGAACCTGCAACATCAGCAAGGCCACCTGTTTTAATATATGGAACTGCTTCAGATACAACAAAGGTTATTTTCATTAAATCGCTCCTTTTTAAATTTCTGTCTCAAGTAGAAACTTTGCACAATCTTCAGGTTTTGTAGGATTTATATAAAAACCTGTACCCCATTCAAAACCAGCAACCTTTGTTAATCTTGGCATAATTTCTATATGCCAATGATAATGAGGTAAATTGTATTGATCAAGAGGAGCTGTATGTATAATTAAATTAAAAGGAGGATCATTTAAAACATTCTTTAATCTCAATAAACTTCTTTTCAAAACTTTACTCAAACTAACAACATCTCCTTTTGATACATCAATGAAATCTGAAGAGTGTTTTTTTGGAAGAATCCATAATTCAAAAGGGAACCTTGCAGCAAAAGGTACTATTGAAATAAACTCATGATTTTCTTCAACTAATCTTTCTCTATCTTCTAGTTCCTGTTGAATTATATCGCAAAAAACACATCTTTCTTTAAAATTAAAATATTCTTTTGAGCCATTAAGTTCCTGCTGAACTCTAATTGGAACTATGGGAAGGGCAATTATTTGAGAATGTGGATGCTCTAAAGATGCACCTGCCTGTGAACCTTTATTTTTAAAAATTAATATATATTTAAATCTTTTATCTTTTTTTAAATCTAAAACTCTGTCTCTCCAAGCCCATACAACCTCTTGAATTTGAGCTTCAGGCATATCTGCCATTTCTTCGAAGTGATTTGGAGTTTCAATCACAACCTCATGTGCACCAATTCCATTCATCATATCAAACATACCAACTCCTCTTTTGTCTAGTTCACCTTCAATTCTTAATGCAGGAAATTTATTTGGAACGACTCTTATCCACCAACCAGGCTCATTTTTATTTGTTCCAACTTTTCTATAACTTAAAATTTCTGGTGGCGTTAGATTCTCATTTCCTTCTTCAAAAGGGCATTTCGAAAGATCTTTATTTTTCTCTTCACTTTCAATTTTATAATCATGAGGCCTCAAGCTTCTTTCTGTAGCAATAATTACCCATCTTCCAATAACTGGGTCTTTTCTTAATTCTGGCATAGATTATTAAACCTCCTCAAATTCAATTGAGTTAAATACAAAATCATCTTTATTTATTTCTTCAGGTTTTACATTTTTATTTATAAGTTTTATAAATTTCTCATAATGTTCATTGAATCTTTTTATTGCATATTCTTTTGCAGTTGATGTTGTAACAAGGAATGGAAAATCAGAACTTTCAAGTAAAAATTTCTCTTTTAAAATAGAAAATTTTAAAATTTTATCTTTTATAGAGTTACTATTTTTGAAAAAGGTATCTTCTGCTATATGTATCTTTTCCCACATCCACATTGTTTCAGAATTATACCATGTATAATGAAAACCACCTAAGCCCCAAGAACTTTCTATAAATTTCCCTTTTTTAATTGGAACATTTTCTTCAATATTTTTTGATAATGTTGTCTCATACACTTTTGATTCAGAGGAATACTTTAAAAATTCTTTTAAGAAATAAACACCCTCATACCACCAATGACCGAATAGTTCAGTATCAAATGCAGCAACAATCAAACCATTCATATTATAGTTGTTATTAAAATCAATAAAAATCTTTTCTATTCTTTCTTTAAAATTTTCAGCATGAATTTTTGCTTTCTCAAATGCTCTTTCATAATTATAATAATCTTTTTCACCAAGAGAAACTCTCTTATCTGTAATTCTCCAATATTGAAAACCAGAATTTTCACTTTTTTTATGAAATTCTCTATAATCTCCATCCCCTGGATAACCATAATCTCTTGACCAAACTATTTCACTTGTTTCTGGATTTCTTAACAAAACATATATTCCAGAGTAAATTTCATATAAGAAAAGTGAAGAAAACTTATTTTTTGTTTGAATTTTTATAAAACCTCTTCCATATCTAAAAATATCTTCATTTTCTTCAACTAAAGAATGGTAATTTAAAATGAAATATTTGATTTTATTTTCTTTTAAAATCTTCTCAACTTCTGGTTTATAACCACATTCAGGCAACCAAAAAATCTCTGGATCTACCTTTAAATAATTTCTATATACTTTAATCCCATTTTTAATCTGTAAAATTCTAGAATCATCATATTTTAAAAGAGGAAGATATGAATGTGTTATTGCTGATGTTCCAATTTCAACAAATCCATCTTTTTTAAACTCATTAAATGCTTCTACAATATCATAATTTATTTTTTTAAATAATTCTTTTTTCTCATTTATCTCATTTAAATAATAATCTATTAGTTTTTTTACTATATTATCCTTATTATATTTTGAATAATCTTCTTTGCCTCTTTTTTCTTTTATATTTAAATATTCAATAAATTTCTCTTTGAAATAATCACTTTTAAGTTGATCCATGAGAACTGGTGTTATCCCTATATTTAATTTAAAATTTATATTCTCCTTTTTTAGTTCATAAAGAGATTTTAAAATTGGAATATAAGTTGATTCAGCAATTTCAAATAGCCATTCTTCTCCAAATGGCCACCTTCCCTTACCAAGTGAGTAAGGAAGGTGTGAATGAAGATAAATTAAAAATTTATTATTCACTTCTCTTCAATTACCTCCATATTAATTTTATTTATACCATCTTTTAATCTATATATGAAGATTATTGTTGAGCCTTGATATATTTTTTCAATACCACTTTCAGAATTTGATATAGTATAAATTTTTTCTATTTTAATATCTTTAAAAGAATTACTCCTTAAACTTAATTTAAAATCTAAAAAATCTATTTTAATTCCATCATCTATTAATTCATATCTATCCTCAGGAAAATAAAAGTTAAACTCTAATGCAAGTAAATTACTTAATTTATCACATGTAATTGAAAAATATAAACTTGAATTTGAAAATTTATATTCTAAATTAATTTCTGGGTTATTTAAATTTATTTTATTTTCTTTTATTTCAAAATTTAATAAACTATTATATGGGTGAGATTTTTCTAAATCATCTTCATTATCTAAAAAGTGTATAAGGAAATTTTCTTTGTAATAATTATCAAATTTAAGATAGTTTAATGCATCCTTATCTTTCAAAATAAATGTTTCGTGTATTGTCTTTATTCCACTATTCTCCTCGTGAGTTTCAGTTCTTTCAAAAAGTTTATCATGGTAAATTTCTTCGTATCTTGTAATAACATCAGAAATATTTTTGTTTAAATAGTCAAATTCTAAAACTTTTCCACCTAGTCTATGAATAAAAATTTTAATTTTATCATTTAATAAAATTATTTCATCATATCCATCTTTATTATAATCCAAAATTTTGATCTCTTTTCCTTTTAAAAATTTATTTTCTCCTTCTAAAATCTCTTTAAATATTGCCTCTCTTAAATGTGGGAGATATAAACCTCCAAAAATACCATGCCAATAAGCATCGTTGCATTGACTTTTTAGTACATTTTTATAAATTTTTTCGTTATTTGTATTAACTAATTCTCTCATAAAAAGCATTCTTTTATGCATTTTATTTGATTCGTGATATTTTCTTAAAAAATTTCTAAAGAATCCCTCTGACCAATCCTCCATCTCCTCATAAGAGGATGTATTTAAATAAATTCTTCCATTTGGAAAAAAGTTTTGAACTGCTTCATTAAACAATATTGTTTTAATATCTTCACTATTATTTAAAAATTCAAAAAATCTATCTAAGTATCCATTTTTATATACATAATCATATGTTCCTGGCCAGAGTCCAAATTTTTCTCCATCATCTCCATAAGTAAAAATCAATTCGTCCCCATTAAAAGATTTAAAATAACTTGAAAGTTCTATTATTTCTCTAAAAGGAATTAGATATCTTAAACTTTTAAGAATTGGAAAAATTTTGATTGAGTATCCTTCATTTTCAGTTATGTAATAACCAATTAAATCTTTCTCGCTTAAAAATAATTTTTTAAAAGCGTTATCATCTAAAAGAGTATATTCTATTTCACTTTTTTTAATATATTTAGGTAAATCTGGTTCCCACACCCTTTCTGTTAACCACATTCCTTTTGGAGTAAAGTTAAATTTATCTTTTAAATATTTATTCATAAGTTTTATTTGATTAATTTTATCCTCTTCAGGAATTAAAGTTAAAATTGCTTCATAAAATGTTCCACTAAAAAGTTCGATTCTATTTTCTTTTAAAAGCTCCTTAATTAAATCTTCATAATCTTTTATATTCTCTTCTTCCATAAATTCATAAAGACTTCCAGATGTATGTAATGAAATCTTCACATTTTTATATTTCAATACTTTCTCAAGAAATGGAATATAAGATTTGTAAAAGGCATTAAGAATAACATCTTTAAAATTTCCTACTGGTTGATGATTATGTATAAGTATTAAAAAATATTTCATAATTTATGCCTCCCAATTCTTTAAAAATTCTTTAGAATCTAAATTAATTTCAAAAATTCCAAATTGAGGCAATTTACTTATAACTTTACCGTTTATTTTTAAAAGAAGGAAAAAATTAATTAAATTATTTTGGCTTAAAAATTCATTTTTTAATGGAATTTTTATTTCGAGTAAATCTAAAAATTTAGCCTCTATATCTTTAAAATCGCTAATAATTTTTAAACCAAAATCATCTTTAAAAATTGTTATTGATTGTAAATTTGTTTTTCCCTCAATATTTAACAAAATTTCGAAACTTTTGAGATTTTTATTAATTTTTACTAATAAATATAAGTTATCTTTATCAAACCCTCCTCTTATAAATTCAATTATCTTCTTATCAAAATTCATACTTGAAAAAATCTCTTCGCCTTCATAATAAAATCCATTTAACCATTCAAAATAATCATTTATCTTTCCATCTATATTGGGAGTTATATAATTTTTAACTGATAAAATAATTTTTGAATTATCTTTTTTTATTATTGATTTCAAATTAAAATCTCTTTTAATTCCAGAGTAATAATAGAAGGTCTCTATATGTCTTCTATACAATAAATCAAAATCTTTTTTAATATCATCTCCATATGTTTTGCCATACCACCAATTCCAATCTGAACCTTCAATTATATATAAAATCTTTTTTAAGTTACTCTTTTTCTCATCCTCTAATGTCTCATAGTCTTCTCTAACCTGTTTTAAATAATTCCACGATAAATTATCTTCTTCATCGCCAATCCAAGTTTTAAAATCACCATTTATCCATGAACCAGATTCTATATAATTGAGTTTTTCCGAATTATTTTCATCTATAATTTCACTTAATTTAAAAATAATAATATCTTTATCCCTTTTTAGTTCACTATACAATAAATTAAGAAAATCTATTCCATTGTTCTTATAAAATTCCCATGGATTTTCGCCATCAAGTATAACAAAAACAAATTTATCTTCATTTGAAATTTTTTTAATTTCTTGTAATTTATCTATAAAATCTCTAACTGCTTCATTTTCATTCATCTGAGAATAAACAAAACCAATTGAATCAGAAAGAATTTTGTCTCTAAATAAAACATAAATTTTTTCATTATTGTATTCTAAAAAATATTTTTTATAAATTTTATTTCTATCTTTTATTTTGATAGTTTTAAAAAGAATATCTTCATCGGTTAGAAAATATTTAAATCCATTTTTTACAAAAAACTCAACAACCTCATTTGAAACTGCTCCTTCTGAAGGCCAAATTCCTTGAGGATATGTATTAAAATTTTTATAAAAAATTTCTTTTCCAAGTTTTATCTGACCATCTAGATCATCTGGATAAGAGAATCTATCAGGCAAAAATTTTTCACCACATTTTTTTGCGATATCAGTATCAATAATAAGTGGTGAAATAGGGTGTGCGTAAGGAGACATAGTTAATTCTATTAAATTATTATTTAATAAATCTCTATAAAGAGGCAATACTTTTTTTATTATCTCATTTTCCTTTTCTATAAGATAAAAAATATCATCTAAATTATAATTTTCCTTTTTTTCTTCTAATTTCTTTATCTTTTCGTCTTTTTCAATTTCAATAATTAAAGAGAGATTTAAATAAAATATTAAATCAATTAAATCATTTTCGTTTAAAACTTCTTTATTTTTTTGTAATATCTCTTTTAATCTAGAATAATTTTTTATAAAATTATTTGATAAATAAATTTTCAATTTATCAAATAATATTTCTTTGTTTTCTTTTAAATAATCTAAATTATTTTCAATTAATAATGTAAAAATATCATTTACATCATTTTTTTCATAATCATTTATCTGCTCAAGTAGAATAGGAGTAAAATTGAAATTCATTTTTATATTATTCATTTCAACAATTTTTGCCATCATATAATAATTTTTCACTAGATGGATTCTTGTATAAGGTAGTAAATAGAAATTATCCAAAAGGTCTTTATAGTATGGTTGATGAAAATGCCATAAAAATGAGAGAAAAATTTTATTCATTTTTTACAATTATCTTCCTTATTATATGAGATATCTCTTCTCCATATTGATCTTTTAAAACAAAAGTTATTTCATAAATTCCTTCATTTTCGAAAGAAATTGCATAATTTAACATATTTTTATTTAAAATTACACTTAAAGAATTATTTATATAAATTTCGATTGTTTCCCCATTTTCATTAATAAGTTCAACTGTTAAATTTATTAAAGTAAGAGGTTTTACAACACCACTTGGGAATATATAAACATTAAAATCACAAGAATAGGCATCATCATACTCTTTTGGTTCTTCTCCTTTTAAAAATTTTCTTATTTCAATTCTATCTTTAGGAGTACATGGTGTAGGTAATTTATTTGAATCAATACAGACAGCAACATCTATATATTCACTTCTGTGAATTGGACATTCAAATTTTGGTTCAAAACCACTTATGAAAATTTCTGTTTTAATATTTTTACAATATGAAGAGGGAAGAAGTCCTGAATCTGCACATACTTTTGAATAAGTAATCTTATCTGGCCTTTCCCAATCAGTTGGATTTTTTATTTTTATAAGTTCTTTAAATATATTTCTCCATATCTCTCCAGCAAATCTTCTTCCCCAATTTTTTACACCCTCAAGCCCAATTAATTCTTTATCAGATCCAATATATGTACTTACAACATAATCTTTTGTATATCCAATAAACCATCCACTTGTAAAATCTCCTGCAGTTCCACTTTTACATGCAAGAGGTACTTTTCTAAATTCAGGGAAATAGTAATAAGTTACACTTTTAAATAGATCTGTCATTAAATAAGATGCTTCTTTTGAAACAACTCTTACTGGATTTGGTTTACTTTCATAAATTACTCTTCCATCTCTTCCTAATATTTTTGTTATTCCTCTTGCATCAACTCTCTCACCCATATTTGCAAGAACTCCATAAGCAACTGCCATATCAAGTGGAGTTACTTCAAAGCCTCCTATTGTCATTGAGGGATATGGTTCAATTGGAGTTCTTATTCCCATTTTTCTTGCATAATAGACTACTCTATCAAGGCCTGTTCTAATACCAGTTTTAACTGCACAGATAT
>JAOAHY010000005.1 GCA_026414995.1 Caldisericia bacterium
TCAATGTGACCAATGGTTCCTACATTCACATGAGGTTTAGTTCTTTCAAATTTCTCTTTTGCCATATTCGTTCTCCTAATATAAAAAATTAAAGACTATATTTAAATCTTTTACTTCTAAACAATTATCTCCTGGAGCCCATGAGCGGATTCGAACCGCTGACCTTGTCCTTACCAAGGACACGCTCTTCCTCCTGAGCTACATGGGCATGGTTGCGGGGGCTGGATTTGAACCAGCGACCTTCGGGTTATGAGCCCGACGAGCTACCACTGCTCCACCCCGCAAACCATTTGGAGCGGGAGACGGGACTCGAACCCGCGACACTCAGCTTGGAAGGCTGATGCTCTACCAACTGAGCTACTCCCGCATGGTGGAGAGGGTAGGATTCGAACCTACGAAGGCGCATGGCCAACAGATTTACAGTCTGCCGCGTTTGACCGCTTCGCTACCTCTCCACATATGGAGCCGGCGGAGGGATTCGAACCCACGACCCGCTGATTACAAATCAGCTGCTCTGCCACTGAGCTACACCGGCAAATCCTATCCTTTAAATTATATTAAAGAATATCTTTTTGTCAAGAAGCATTTAATATGATAAACAAATTTATAAACTTTGTCAAGTATTTTATAAATCTAATTCAAAATTACTTTCCTTTAATAAATCTTTTGCTAGTTCTAAATCTTTCTCTTCAACATATAAATCTCTTGGACCTGTACTTCCAAAATATGGGTTATCAAACCACTTTGTTCTTTTAATAACAACTGGTATTCCTTCTTTTTCTAAAAATTCCTTTATTAATTCTGCAGAAAAAAGATCATTTACTGTGGTTAATTTAATTAAATTCATAAATAATCAAGACCCATTAAATTTTTTACTCCATTAATAGTATCTTCAGCTATTTTTTTAACTCTTTTTCCACCTTCTCTTAAAATATCCCATATTGTATCTTTATCCTTCTCTAGTAAACTTTTTCTTTCTCTATATGGTTCTAAATATTTATAAATTCTTTTTGCGATTTCTTTTTTACATTCAACACAACCTCTAAGCCCTTTTTCGCATTCCTCTCTTACTATATCTATTTTCTCTTTATAAAAATTACCATAATAAGAAAACACAGAACAAATGTCTGGATGTCCTGGATCACTTTTTCTTATTTTTTTGGGATCTGTTATCATTTGCATAACCTTTTCTATCATTATATCTTCACTATCGGATAAATTTATTTGATTATTAAGAGATTTGCTCATCTTTTTTCCATCAATTCCTAAAATTAAAGGTGTTTCAGTAAGAAGCGCTTGTGGTTCTGGAAAATATTCTCCATACAAAAAATTAAATCTTCTTGCCAATTCTCTACTAAATTCAAGATGAGGTAATTGATCTTTTCCAACAGGAACCAATTCTCCTTTAACAATTAAAATATCAGCAGCCTGTAAAACTGGATAACCAACTAATCCATATCCAACATTCTCTTTTAAATCAAGATCTCTGATCATATCTTTAACTGTTGGATTTCTTTCAAGCCAAGGCATTGGTACAATCATTGAAAAAATTAAATGAAGTATAGGAATTTCAATGACTGAAGATTGAATATAAACAGTTGCTTTATTTGGATCAAGACCCATGGAAAACCAATCTAAAGCCATTTCATATATATTTTCTTTAATTTCTTTTGATTTTTCATAACCTGTTGTTAATGCATGGTAATCAACAATAAAATAAAAACAATCATATTTATCTTGAAGTTCAATCCAATTTTTAAGAGCTCCAAAATAATTTCCGAGATGAAGTTTTCCTGTTGGTCTCATTCCAGAAGCAACTCTTTTCATTTTTACTCCTCCTTAAATTTTAGTTGAGGGAATAGTATAACCTCTCTTATTGATTCTTTATTTGTAATTATCATTGTTAATCTATCAATTCCAATTCCTAATCCCCCAGTCGGTGGCATACCATATTCTAATGCTTCAATATAGTCTGAATCAAAATAATGAGACTCTTCATCACCTTTTTCTTTCTCTCTAATTTCCTCTAAAAATCTCTCTTTTTGATCAATTGGATCATTTAACTCAGAAAAAGCATTTGCAATCTCCATTCCTCTAACAAAAACTTCAAATCTCTCTACCCAACCATTATCATCTCTTTTCTTTTTTGCAAGTGGTGACATTTCAATTGGAAAGTCATAAATTATTGTTGGATTTATTAAATCTTTTTCGACTTTTTCTTTAAAAATTTCATCAACTATATTTTTAAAATTTGGTTTTTTTGTTAGTTCTATTCCTTCTTTTTTTAAATAATCAATTCCAAAATTTATATCTTTAAATTTTTCAATATTTATTTTTGTCTTCTCTTCAAATATTTCTTTATAGGATATTCTTTTCCATGGCGGTTCGAAATTTATTTCATAACCATTATAATTTAGTTCATATTTACCATTAACATATAAAACAACTTCGCTTATAAGATTTTCAGTTAAAACCATTATATCTTTGTAATCTGAATATGCTTCATACAATTCAAGCATGGTAAATTCAGGGTTATGAATAGTTGAAATACCTTCGTTTCTAAAATTTCTATTAATTTCATAAACTTTTTCAAAACCTCCAACGATTAATCTTTTTAAATAAAGTTCTGGTGCTATTCTTAAATAGAAATTTTCCTGAAGTGCATTATGAAAAGTTATAAAAGGTTTTGCAGTTGCACCACCAGGTATAGGTTGAAGCATTGGTGTTTCAACTTCAATAAAACCTAATTCATTTAAAAAATCTCTTATTTTTTTTATAATGCTACTTCTTTTGACAAAAATTTCAATATTTTGTGGATTAGCAATTAAATCAAGATACCTTTTTCTATATCTAACCTCTATGTCTTTAATTCCGTGATATTTTTCAGGAAGAGGTAGCAACGATTTTGTTAGAAGTTTTAATTCAGTTGCATTAATTGTTATTTCTCCTGTATGAGTTTTAAAAACAGTACCAGAAACTCCTATAAAGTCGCCTGGGTCAATATATTTTTTGAAAAAAGTATAAGATTCTTCACCTAAATTGTTAATGTTTAAATATATTTGAATTGAACCAGTAAAATCTCTTATAGTTATAAAACTTGCTTTTCCATGTAATCTCTCTGTTATTACTCTTCCAGAAACTTTAACATTTTTATTTTGAAGCTCATCAAAATTATTTTTAATATCTTCTGCTGTGTGTGTCCTTTCAAATTTATATTCAAAAGGATTAATTCCCTTTTCTTTTAATTCCTTTAATTTTTGTAATCTTATATCTCTTTCTTCCATTTTACTTTTCTATTGAGATAATTTTTATCAAAACTTCACCTTTTGGAATTTTCACCTTAACAACATCTCCTTTTCTTTTTCCTATAATTGCTTCCCCAATAGGTGAATCAATTGAAATTTTATTTTCATCAGGTTCTCCTTCTACAGAACTAACAAGCATAAATTCCATCGTTTCTTCACTTTTATCTTTTAGATTTTTTACAAGAATTTTTACTTTACTACCTATACCAACAGCAACTTTTGAAATTTTATCTGTATCAATTATAATGGCTTTTGATAAGAGTTCTTCTAACTCAGAAATTCTTCCTTCAATTAGGGCTTGCTCTCTTTTTGTTTCTTCATATTCAGCATTTTCAGTTAATTCGCCAAATGCTTGAACAGCATTTTCAAGTTTTTCTGCGATCTGAGGTCTTTTAACATTTCTTAAATATTCAAGTTCATCCTCAAGTCTTTTTAAACCTTCTTTTGTCACATATACTTTATCTCCTTTTGGAGTTATTATCTCTTCTTTTTTCTCTTTTGAAGTCATCATATCCTCCTTAAAATCATAATTCTATTATATTAGGTTTAATATTTAATTTATCAAATAATTCATAGTATTCAGATTCAGTTATTTCATCTGGTTTTTTTCCAGTATAAGCACATATAAGTGCTTCCATAACATTTGTGCCAAATGTTCTTCCATCAAATTCTGGTGTTGTTGTAATTAAATATTTTACACCCCTTCTTTTTAATAATTCTCTATCTTCAATTGTTGTAGTATTAGTAAAAATTATTTTATCTTTTAAATCGTCTGGCATATGTTTTTTAATGTATAAAAAATCACCTGCTATTAAATCTGCCCATTTATAATATTTTTCATACTTAGGTGAAATTTCTTCTTGAGATTTACCAGTTGGATATAGCCATTCATATGGTAAGTTTCTTGCAATAGGAACAAGAATACTAGCAAGAAAAATAAATAAACTGTGATTGAATATCGGAAATGGTAGATTCAAAGAAAACATGAGATCTCCATACAATATTTTACAACCTACTTCAAGAAAACCCTCAACTTGTCCATATCTACTTACGCCTGAAATAACCATCACCTTTGTATTTTTATTTATTATTCCTGCATCTCTCATAAACAACACAGCTTTTTTCTCAAGTGTATCCTTTAAAAATTGACCATCACAAACAGGTGTTATTTTAACTTCTTTAATCAATTTTTCAATGGATTTTAAAGTTGTTCTTTTTTTTCCAACACTTATATATAAATCTGCTCCTCCTAGACCAAATGCATCTACTTTTCCATCTAACTCTTTAAATAAATTGATCATTTTCTCTTTACTTCCATCTGTTCCGATTCTTTCAAGAATAAATTTTTCACCAAGTATTTCAACTTCTACTCTTTTGTCTCTTTTTGATGAACCTAAACTGATACTTACAACTCTTTTCATGAATCACCTCTTTATAATTTTCTAAAATTATAAAGTAATACTTTTAACTCATTTATTGATTTTACTCCATTTAATAATTTATTCAATCTTGAAATCCCTGGATAACCTTTAAGGTATTTTGGAATATGAATTTTCATTTGCTTTATTGCATAATTTTCTGTATATAAATTTTTTAATATTTCAATATGTTCAATAATTATTTTTATTTTTTCCTCTAAAGAAACTTTTCTAGGTAATTTTCCATAAAATAAATAATTTTTAAAATCTAAAAATATCCATGGATTACCGATAGCTCCTCTTCCGATCATTACTCCATCACAGTTTGTTTTTACAAAGACATTTTCTAAATCTTTTATATTAAGTATATCTCCGCTATGAATAATTGGAATTTTTAAATTCATTTTTAATTCTTTAGTTATATTTATATCAGCATTACCGGTGTATTTCATTTCCACGGTTCTCGGATGAATTGTCAAAAAGAAAACACCTAAACTTTCACATATTTTACCAATTTCTAAATAATTCATATTTTTTTTATTGAATCCACTTCTTATTTTAATTGAAACAGGAACTTTTGAATTATATATTACACTTTTTATTAAATCTTTTAATTTATTTAAATCTTGTAAAAGGAAACCCCCATTTCCACTAATTAAAATAGAATTTGATGGGCAACCAAAATTAAGATCAATAATATCAGGAAATGTTCCTAAAATTTTAACTGCTTTTTCTAATATGAATGGGTCATTACCAAAAATTTGAACTGCAATTGGTCTTTCTTCATCTAAAATTTTAAATGGAATGCCACTTTTATTAACAATTTCATAAGCAGATATCATTCCAGTAAATGTTATATCAGCACCAAATCTTTTTGATAAAACTCTCATCCCAGTATCTGAAAAGTTTGAAAGTGGTGCTAAAATTATTAATTTTCTATTAAACTCTATTTTCATTTATTTAAATCATAGATTAATTTCAGGCCCTTTAATATTAAATCTCTCTCATAAATATATTCAACTTTTATTAAAGGTAATATAAAGTGAGACGCACCTCCTGTTATTATTAATTTCATTTTTTCATTTAAATATGCTTCAACTTCTGAAATTAATCTTTCAACTATACCACTCCAACCATAGAGCATACCTGATTTAATGGCATTTACAGTGTTTTTTCCTATAGGTGAAGGAGGTATACTTAATTCAACTTTAGGAAGTTTTGCTGTTCTTGAAATTAAAGATTCTAAAGATATCAAAATTCCTGGAGCAATAGCACCTCCTATAAATGTGCCATCTTTTCTAATTACATCGAAAGTTGTAGCAGTTCCGAAATCAACAACAATTGTTCCACTTTTTGTTATAAAATATCCCATTGAACTACCAACAACTCTATCCATTCCAATTTCGTTTAAATTTTCTATTTCAAATTTAATTGGGAATTTCATAGTAAGATTTGTGAAAATTGGTTTTCTATTAAAAAGTTTATCACAAGTTTTTTCAATAATTGGATCAAGAGGCGGGACTACCGATGATATAATAATACCCTCAATATCTTTTATAGAGATATTATCAAGTAAAAAAAGGGAGGCTATCTCAACTGCATATTCATCTGAGGTTCTTAAAATTCTTGAAGATAACCTATAAGTTTTTAATAATTGTTCCTCTTTAAATAAACCTAAAACAATGTTTGTGTTACCAATGTCAATTGTTAAAAGCATTTTCTAATCTCCTTAAATAATTTTCTATTAAAATAAATGCATCACCTCTTGATAATTTATTATTAAATGGTAATCCACTTGGATAAAATTTATGTGAAACTGCACTTATTAATACTTCTCTTTTTTCTTTATCATCTAAAGGTAAATTTATATGTTGAATTTCTCCTTTATAAATTGATGCTTTTATTAATAGATAAAGTGCATCATATATATTTATATATGAAAACGGTTCTATTTCATTTTCATTTAAATCAGAAATTTTTAAATACTCAATCAAAAAAGGATGAAACCATTCATTTTGAAAATCATAAAATTTAATTTTATTATCTTTTTTCATGAACATTCTATATAATCCCATTATAAATAATTTTGCATTTTCATAAATATTTTTATTTGAAACCCTTTTTTCAAATTTTATATTACATCTAACAATTAAAGTAATAAATTCACTTTGTGATATTGCCCAATTAACTTTAAAAGTTCCGTCAGGAAAACCTTTTAATATGCCTTTGTCTAAAAGATAATTAATTGTATCAATATATTTTGAATCTATCTTTTCATTAAATTTTATTCCATATAGAAAAATTGAAAATAATATTAATAAAAATATTAATTTCTTCATCTTTTAAATTTTAACACATTTATTATTAAATTATTTTTATTTAAATTATGATAAAATTATAATAATTTCAAGGAGGTTATCATGAACAATAGAATATTAATATCATTCTTAATAGTTAGCTTATTTATAATTTTTATTTTAAATGATTATTTGATAAGTAAAAGTGATATTATAACATTGAAAAGTGAGGAGATTTTAAATTATAAAGGAGAAAAATTATCACCTATAAACACATTCAGAGAAAATTCTATTAAGGGACCTCAATATATTGATATCAAAAGTTATAAATTAACTATTACTGGATTAGTTTTTAATGAAAAAAGTTATAGATATGAAGAAATTTTAAGTAAATTTCAAAAATATGAAAAAGTCACATCTATTTATTGTGTTGAAGGATGGTACGCAAAAGTCTTATGGGAAGGGTTTTTAGTAAGAGATTTATTAAATGAATCAAAAATAAAAGATAACGCAAAAGTTTTAATCTTTTATGCATATGATGGATATACAACTTCTCTTCCTTTAAATTATTTTTATGAAAAAGATATATTAATAGCATATAAAATAAATGGTATCATTCTCCCTCCTGAAAGGGGATTTCCATTTCAGTTAGTAGCAGAAGATAAATGGGGGTATAAATGGATTAAGTGGATAACAAAAATAGAAGTAAGTGATAATGAAGAATATAAAGGATATTGGGAAGAAAGAGGTTTTTCTAATAGTGGTGACTTAGATAAATCTTTTATTGAAAATCCAAAATAGTTAGAATTTTATAAAAATAAGATATGCACCTATTATCATTATTAATACCCCTATAAACCTATATTTTATATTTTCTTTAAATAGATATTTTGAAAGAATAAGAGTTATAATAGAACCTAACATAGTAGAAGGCTCAGCAATGCTTATATCTATTTTTTTAAATGCAATTAAAAGAAATAGATAAGAATATGCATTTGTTATACCAGCAAACATAGATAAAAACAATTTATTCTTTAAAAGAAATTTTACATCATTTATGTTTTTAGAAAAAAGTAATATAAATAGAAGAATTATTGTAATAAAAAGATATAAAAAGAATGAATAAAAAATTGGTGAAACTCCTATTTTTGAAGAGTAACCATCAACTGTTCTGCCTATAGCAATTAACAAAGAAGATAAAATCATATATTTTGCGCCTTTATTTTTATATAGTGCATTAAATGATTGAAAAATATTTTCTTTTCTAATTAAAAATGATGAACCATAAACAAGCAAGGAAAGACCTAAAATTTTTAATATTGTAATTTTTTCATTTAAAAAAATTGATGTCAATATAACAAGAAAGAAAACATTAAAATTATATAGTGGTGCAACAAGCGATACATCCTCAATTGAAATAGATTTTACATAAAGAATAAATGAATTTGTGTATATTATACTTGAAAATAATACATTTTTTAAAAAGAGGTAATTTTGTGGCTTTTCACTTATAAAAAGAAATGGAAAGAGAAAAGGAATTGAAAAAAAGAAGAAGATAAATGTTACAGCTAGATTGTTTTTTTTATCAGTTAGCTCTTTTATTACTACTCTTTCAAATCCAATTAAAATAATTCTTCCTAATAGAGAAAAATAAGATACCATATATTAATTTTATACAAAATTTTATATGTCTATTTTTAATTCGCCATTATCAAAAAGGTAATTATAGTGTCTAATTTCTCTATCACTTAATTTAAAAGTTGTTAATTTATTTTTTAAACTATATTCAATATTTTTACCAATTAAAATTGCATCATATGGCGGTAAAATATTTCTATTATCATTTATAATAAATAAATCATATTTTTCTATTTTAGAATCCGTTTTAAAACCAGTTATAATATCTACTCTATTATCAAGTAATGATTCATAAATTTCATTAACATTAATAGGAATTATATTTTTAAATTGTAAACTGTAATATTTTTTTAATATAGGAATGCCATCTTTTCTTTCAATAAATGGTGGGGGGCATCCTAAAACGAAATTGCAAGAGATTTTTGATAATTCTTCTAAATTATTACATAAATATTCTTTTGAAACAAATACAAAATCATTACTAAAACCTAAAAAATTTATAATTTCTATACCAAATTCATTTAAAGCCTCTGATACTCTTTCTATCATAAATTTTTTATCCCAGGGGATTTTTTCTTCAAAATTAAAAACAGCGTTATAAAGAGTTCCTAAATAATCAACAGCCAAATCAATTTTACCTTCTTTTAAATTTATGAAATTTCCTTGAGGTATTGGATCTGAAATTAGAACTATAACATCATCATCAATATATTTTTTTAATAAACTAGCAATAATTTTTTGTTCATTAAATGGTTTTATTCCAAATTTAATCATTTAAATCTCCTTAACCATGTAATATGCATCTTCTTTATTATCAGGGTAATACTCTTTTTTAATTTTTTCTATTTTAAAACCAAGTTTCTCATATAATTTTTGAGCAATTACATTTGATATTCTGACTTCAAGAACTACCTTTTTAACATTTTCACTTTTTCCCATTTCTATAATAAAATTCATTAACTTTTCAGCAATACCTTTTCTTCTATACTGAGGATCAACTGCTACTGTTGTTATATGTATTAAATCACCTAAAAACCAACTACCTATGTAACCTACTATTTTCTTATCAATCTCAGCAACAAAATATCTTCCAAATCTGTTATAATTTATTTCTCTAAAAAATTCATTAACTCCCCATGGTTGAGAATAAGATTTTCTGTCTATTTCAACAACAAATAAAATATCTCTATTAAGCATAGGCCTTATATTAATAAGATCATCCATTAAATTATTTTAAACTTTTCTCTCTTTTTTCATTAATTGTCTCAATCTTCTTATTGCTTTAGATTCTATCTGCCTTATTCTTTCTCTTGTTACATTAAATTTTGCACCGACTTCCTCTAATGTATGTGGAACTTCTCCCCCCAAACCAAAACGAAGTTTTACAATTTCTCTTTCTCTTTCAGGTAAAAATTTTAAAAGTTCAAGAAGTTCTTCGTTTGAACAATTTTTAATTGTTTCCTCTTCAGGTGAAAGTATCGATTTATCCTCTACAAAATCAGCAAGTGTTGTATCCTCATCATCTCCTACTGGAGTTTCAAGAGATATAGGTACCTGAGCAACTCTTTTGAAATCTTGAACTTTTTTAACTGAAATTCCCATCTCCTTTGCTATCTCTTCGTCAGTTGGTTCTCTTCCTAATTTCTGCATTAGTTGCCTTGTTATTTTTTTTAGTCTATTTATATTTTCAACCATATGAACAGGAACTCTTATTGTTCTTGACTGATCAGCAAGTGCTCTTGTAATTGCTTGTCTTATCCACCATGTAGCGTATGTTGAGAATCTCCAACCCTTTTTATAATCAAATTTTTCTGCTGCTTTAATTAAACCTAAGTTTCCTTCTTGAATTAAATCTAAGAAAAGTAATCCCTGTCCTATATATTTTTTTGCAATGCTAACAACAAGTCTTAAATTGCTTTCAATTAATTTTTTTCTAGCTTCCGCTCTTTCCTCAGGAGTGCCTTCTTTCATTTTTTTTGCAAGTTCATACTCTTCTTCTTTTGTAAGCAAAGGAATTTTACTTATTTCAACAAGATATGAATTAACTGGATCAAGAGGTTCTCCTAACTCTTCTTTAGTTAGATCGATCCCTTCTTTTAATCTTTCTAATTCTTCTCTTCTTTTCTCTTCCTCTAGTTCAATCTCTTTTTCGTCTCCAAAAATAATTCCATTATCAATAAGCGATTCATACATCTCATCTATTTCTTCTGGTGATAGATCTTCAATTGAAGATAATGTCTCAAAAATTTCATTATAAGAAAGATTTCCTCTTTCTTTTGCTTTCTCTATCAATCTTGATATTTCATCATGTTTAAATTTACTACTCAAAATTCACACCTCCTTATATCTTAAACTTTTAATCTCCTTTTCAATCTCAATAAGTTTTAATTTATAATAATCAATAAGTTCATCTTTCTTTTCTTTCTCTGCTCTCTCTAAATTAATTAATAACTCTTTTTTGAGATTCTGTAAATAGATGAACTTCAATCTTTTTATTATATCAAAAAAGTTTTGTTTTGGACCAATTTCAAATTCTGAAAAAAGTAATTCTCTGTATAAACTATCTTCCATTAAAATAAATTCATTTGAATTTTTTAATTTTAAAAAGAGTTCTTTATATTTTTTAGTTGTTAAATAATTTTCATCTATTTCATCTTTTATTAGATCAAAAAATTCTTTGTTTTTTATTATATATAACAAAAATTCCTTTTCTAGAATATTTTCTTGTTCTTTTATAACTTCAGATTTTTTTGTTTTTTTCTCTTTAAGTTCTTCAAGCAACACTATTTCTGGAAAACCAGTCCTTTCTGAAATTTTTTTCAATATTTCAAATCTTCTTGTTGGATCTTTTATTCTTTTTGCAATTTCTAATAAATCTTTTACAAGAGGAACAAGAGTTTCATCACCTCTATGTTTTTTTTCTGTATCATTCCATAAAAAATTAATTACATCTAGTGATTTTTTAATTAAAATTATAAAATCATCTTTTCCATATTTTAAAACATATTCATCTGGATCAATATTTTCTGGAATTTCAATTATTTTTACTTCAAAATTAAACTTTTCACCAATTTCTAGAGCTCTTTTAGTTCCCTCTAAACCTCCTAGATCAGGATCATATGAGATATATAATCTATCTGCAAATCTTTTTAAAATTCTACCTTGCTCCTCTGTAAAAGAAGTTCCCATTGATGACACAGCATTTTTAATTCCTTTAATATGTAAAATAATAACATCAATATAACCTTCTACTAAGATCGCTTCTTTTGTTTTCAAAATCTCTTCTTTATTTTCATATAACCCATACAAATTTTCTCCTTTTTTAAAAATTGGCTCTAAAGAATTAATATATTTAGGTTCTTCGCCTTCAAGAGCTCTGCCTGAAAATCCCACTATTTTTCCTGAAACACTCCTTATTGGAAATATTAATCTTTTTGAAAAATTTTTATATGGATGAATACCTGTTTCTTTTATTTTTTCTTGTGGTATTTCTTCTTTTTTCAAAAATTCATTTAAATCTTGTGGAGCATAACCTAAAGTAAATTTTTCTATAGCATTAATATCTAAACCTCTATTGAATAAATAATTTAAGAGTTTTTCATTATTTAATAAATTACTTTTAAAATAACTTGCTAACTTTTCATGAAATGTATATACCCATTCGTTTTTTTTTGAATAGTCGAAAGAGGGAATTTCAATTTGAGCCCAATTTGCAACAATTTCTACTGCTCTTTCAAAATTAACATTTTCCAATTTCATAACAAAATGATAAATTGTGCCACCTACTCCACAACCAAAACAGTGAAATAACCCTTTCTCTTTTGAAATATTTAAAGATGGGTTTTTATCAGGATGAAAAGGACATAATGCAACATAATTTTTTCCTCTTTTTTTTATTGTTAAATATTGAGATAAAAAATCAACTATATCTACTTTTTCTCTTAAATCTTCAGCAAACTCAAATATATTCTTCATGTTCTCCAAGGTTTAGGAAAGAAATTTTCGTTATAAGTTAAAATTAAATATTCATCACTCATTCCAGATATGTAATCACATACATATCTTGCTCTAATTTCTATATTATCTAAAGCATCTTCCCAAGATTTAAAACATATTGGTTTTTCATATTTTTTGACAAAATTTAAAATTTTATTAGGATTTTCCATATAAAAATCAAAAAGATCACTTATTACTTTTTCTATTCTTATAATCTCATCACCTCTAACTTTTTTATTATAGTAAAGTCTTTCTTTTAGAAAATTTAGGAATAGATCAATAATTTCTATAACCTCATCACTAAATTTAAGTTGATGATTTTTAAGAAAATTAAATATTAAATCTTTTACCATCTTATCAATTCTTTTACCACTATCTTTTCCAAGAAACCTTTTAATCTCTTTTGGAATATCTTTTTCTTTAATTACTCCACCTCTAATTGCATCATCAAGATCGTGATTTAAATATGCTATTCTATCTGCGTAAGCAACAACTTCTCCTTCAAGTGTGCTTATGTTTTGAATTCCACTCTCTTTAATAATTTTTAAACCTTTTGAATGCATAAGAATTCCGTCTCTAGTTTCCCAAGTTAAATTTAGACCGGTTTTCTTTTTATTTCCATAACCTTCTTCAAGAAAATCAACAACTCTTAAAGATTGTTCATTATGTTTAAAACCACCTGTTTTTACAAATTCTTTATATTTTTTATCAAGAATCTCTTCACCAATATGACCAAATGGAGAATGACCCAGATCATGTCCTAAAGAGATTGCTTCTATTAAATCTTCGTTTAATCTTAATGCTCTACCAATAACTCTGGCTATTTGTGAAACTTCAAGAACATGTGTTAATCTGGTTCTATAGTGATCTCCTAACGGAAAGAAGAAAACTTGAGTTTTATCTTTTAATCTTCGAAATGATTTTGAATGAATTATTCTATCTCTATCTCTTTGAAACTCAGTTCTTATTTCACATTTTTCTTCTTTAAAAATTCTACCTTTACTATTTTTTGATAAAGTTGCAAAAGGGCTTAAATTTTTTTCTTCTAATTTTTCAGCGAGTATCCTGATATGTTGTTGTTTTGGCAAGTTTCTCCTCAATAACAGCCTGAGCAGCAGCAAGTCTTGCAATTGGTATTCTGAAAGGAGAGCAAGATACATAATCTAAACCTGCTCTATGGAAAAATTTTACACTTGTTGGTTCTCCTCCATGTTCACCACAAATTCCAACTTCAAGTTTTGGATTGGCTTCTTTTCCCAGTTTAGTTCCAATTTCAACAAGTTGACCGACTCCTTCAATATCTAAAACCATAAATGGATTTTCAGGTAGAATTTTTTTGTCAATATAAAATGGAAGGAAAGATGCCTCAACATCATCTCTTGAAAAAGCAAAAACTGTTTGAGTTAGATCATTGGTTCCAAATGAGAAGAAATCTGCATATTTTGCTATTTTATCTGCACATACTGCTGCTCTTGGAACTTCAATCATTGTCCCTATTAAATAGTGAATCTCAACTCCCTCTCTTTCTATTACTTTTTTAGCGACATTTTCAGTTAATTCTCTTAAAATTTTCAATTCATTTTCATGAGAGACAAGTGGGTGCATTATCTCAACAATTGGATTAAGACCTTTTTTCTTTAAATTTATTCCAGCCATTATAATTGCCTCTATCATTGATTCATAAATTTCAGGATAAACTATTCCAACTCTACAACCTCTCCAACCAATCATTGGATTGTGTTCATAAAGCTCTTTTACTCTCTTCAATATGTTCTCTCTTTTTTTAACTTCTTCAATCTCACCTTTTTCTTTAAATTCTCTAATTTCTTCTTCTAATCTTTCTCTTTGGGGTAAAAATTCATGAAGAGGAGGATCAAGGAGTCTTATAGTGACAGGTAAATTATTCATTACCTCTAACATCTCTTCAAAATCTTTTTGAATCATAGGTATTATTTTTCTTAAATGTTTTTCTCTTTCTTCTTTTGTTCTAGCCATAATCATATCTTGAACAATTGGCAATCTTTCTGGATCAAGAAACATTCTTTCTATTCTTAATAATCCAATTCCCTCAGCACCAAATTTTTTAGCTTTTATTGCATCCTGTGGTGTATTTGCATTTGCTCTAACACCAAGTTTTCTAATTTCATCAGCAAATTTAAGTAATTTCTCTAAATTTCCACCAATTTCTGGTTCAATCAAAGGTGCCTTTCCTAAAATTACTCTTCCTGTTCCACCATCAATGGTAATATAATCTTCTTTTGAAACTTTTGTACCATCTTGAGTAATAAAATAACCTTCTTCCATATTTATTTTTATCTCTTCACATCCAACAACACATGGCTTTCCCATACCCCTTGCTACAACTGCAGCATGAGATGTCATTCCACCTCTTGCTGTAAGTATTCCTTTTGCAGCAACCATTCCATGAATATCTTCTGGAGTAGTTTCTGGTCTTACGAGAATAATTTCTTCTCCATTGTTTCCCCTTAATGCTGCTTCATCTGTATCAAATATGACTTTTCCAAAAGCAGCACCAGGAGATGCTGGTAAACCTTTTGCTATTGGCTTAACAATTTCTTTTGGATCAATCATTGGATGTAAAAGAAGTTCAACTTGATGAGGATCTACTCTCATTACTGCTTCTTCTTTTGTTATAAGACCTTCTTCAAACATATCAACTGCAATTTTTACAGCAGCAATTGGTGTTCTTTGACCTGTTCTTGTTTGAAGCATATATAATTTTCCCTTTTCTATTGTAAATTCGAAATCTTGAATATCTCTATAATGTTTCTCGAGAATATCTTTCACTCTCAACAACTCTTCATAAGCAGAAGGTATATCTTTTTTAAGTTCATCAATTGGTTTTGGTGTTCTTATTCCAGCAACAACATCTTCGCCTTGTGCATTTAAAAGATATTCTCCATATAATTTATTTTCTCCTGTTGATGGATCTCTTGTAAAACCAACACCAGTTCCTGAATCAAAACCTGCATTTCCAAAAACCATCATTTGTATATTTACAGCTGTTCCAAGTGTTTCAGGTATTTTATAAATTCTTCTATATTCTATTGCTCTTTTGTTGTTCCAAGATTTAAAAACAGCTTCTACTGCCATCATAAGTTGTTGATATGGATCTTGAGGAAATTCTTCTTGAGTTTCTTTTTTATATAATTCTTTATATTTTTCAACTATTTCAATTAAACCCTCTGAAGGAATTTCAGAATCATATTTAACATTATATTTTTTCTTAACATCTTCAAGAATCTCCTCAAATTTTTCATGCTTTATACCCATAACAACATTACCAAACATAGAAATGAATCTTCTATAAGAATCATAAGCAAATCTTTTATCTTTTGTTAAATCTTCAAGTCCTTTAACTGTTTCATCATTTAAACCAAGGTTTAAAATTGTATCCATCATACCTGGCATTGAAACTGGCGCACCAGAACGAACCGAAACAAGAAGAGGATTTTCTTTTGAACCAAATTTTTTATTTACTTTTTTCTCTAATTTATTTAAATACTCCAATATTTCTTCTTTTAATCCTTCCGGAAATTTCCCTCCAACACTATAATATTCATTGCATACCTCAGTTGTGATAGTAAAACCACTAGGAACAGGAAGTCCTATTCTTGTCATCTCTGCAAGACCTGCTCCCTTTCCTCCTAAAAGATTTCTCATCTCTTTTGAACCTTCTTCAAACTCATAAATTCTCTTACCCATATTAAACTCCTTTCTATTGTTTTAAAATCTCTTCATAAAAACCAAATCTTCTAAATAAATTTAATAAATTTTTAAGCAAATTTAATCTATTAAATCTAATTTTTTCATCTTCAACCATTACAAGTATATTGTCAAAAAATCTATTTATTGTATCAACTGATTCAATAAATTTATTATAAATTTTTTCAAATTCAAATATATTTTTCTTTTCTATTTCTTTTTTTAAAGACATATACAATTCATATAAATTTTTCTCTTCTTCCTTCTCTAATAGATTTTCCTTAATCTCTCCATAGTTATCATAATTTTTTGTTATATTATATATTCTTTTATAAGCGAGAATAAAATTATTAAATTTATCATCATAATAAACATTTTTTATAAATTTACCATTTATATATGTTCTATATGGTATAAATGGCTCAAGATTAATAACGCAGTTAATTATGTCATAACTTAAACTTTCTTCTTCAAGAATTCCTCTAAATCTATTTTTAATAAATTTCAATATATTATCATAATTAAAATCTTTTTTAAGAGAATCATCATAAGTTTTCAAAGAATAGTCAATTAAATTGTTAATGGAAATTGAATTTTCAAAAGAGATAAGAAGTTTTAGAAGAGTGAGTGAAACTCTTCTTAATCCCATAGGATCCTCACTAGATGTGGGCTCTAACTTAACAAGAAAACTTCCAACGAGAGTATCAATTCTATCAACTATACCAAGAATTTTTGCTAGTTTAGATTCTGGAACTTTATCGTCTTTTTTTCTTGGATAAATAAATTCTTTTATAATTTCACATATTTCTTTTTCTTCACTTGATTCAATACATAAAAAACCACCAATTATGCCATGTAATTCTGGATATTCTTGCACAGTTAGTGTTGTAAGATCAGACATTGAAAGAAGTGCAGCTCTGTCTAAAATAGCCTTTTCATCTTCTGTAAGTTTTATATCTTGATAAAGATGTTTTAAAAATTTAATCAATCTTATCGTTTTATCATAATATGTACCAAGATTTTTCTCAAAAATTATATTTTTAAGACCATCAATTCTGTTTTTGATATGGATTTCTTTATCTTTTGTAAAGAAAAAAAGAGCGTCATCTATTTTTGCTTTAACAACATTCATAAAACCTTCTTTGATTGTGTTTGAGTCTTTGAAAATGCCATTTTGGACTCCAAATGCATATATTATTTCTCCATTTTTATCTCCTGGAAAAACTCTTGCTCCTTTTATTAAAATTTCTAAAAATATCTCATAAGGTAAATCTTTACCTCTAGAAGGAAGTGTAAAGTAAAAAACCTTGGGTGATTCAACTAAATTTGTTACTTCATTTAATAGATCTTCATCTTTATTTATATTAATTCCTAACTCTCTCTCATATTTTGATAATTCTTCTAATATTATTTTTTTTCTTTCATCAAAAGATAAAACAATCCCCTCCTTTTTTATTAAATCGAAATATTGATCAATTGAATCAATTTTTACTTTTTCATTAATTGTTTTTAATAATGCTCTAGTCTCTTTTTTACTTTCAATATTTCCAATTTTTATATTAATTAATTCATCATTCAAAATAGATAAAATCCATCTTATTGGCCTTACAAAAATTAGAGAATCCCATTTCATTGGTTTTTTTATTGGGATTGAAAAAAGTATTTTCTCAAAATTTTCTTTTATTAAATCTTTTGTATTTTTACCCATAATTCTTTTTTCAATAAAAACATATTCTTCATCTCCATATTTTTCTATTTTTATATCTTCAATTTTACTTTCATTTTTTTGTAGAAAACCTTTAAGAGGAGTAAGAGGTTCACCATTTTCATTAAAAGCTATCGATTTTTTTGGACCTCTAATTTTTAAAATTCTATCTTCTTGTTTATCAGAAATTTCATTAATAAAAATCACTAATCTTCTTGGCGTATAAAAAACATCTAAACTTTTATATTTAATACTTTCTAAATCTAAAAATTCTTTAAAATTTCTCTTTAAAGAATCTCCAATTTCATTTAAAAATCTTGCAGGTATTTCTTCAACACCAATTTCAATCAAAAGCTTATTTCCCATCTTTTACCTTTAAATATAAAGCAGCACATTTATTTGCTATGTTTCTTATTCTTGTTATATATTGATTTCTTTCTGTTAAACCAATAGAACCTCTTGCATCTAGAATGTTAAATATATGTGAAAGTTTTAAACAATATTCATAAGATGGAAGAACTAAATTTTTATCAATTAATCTATATGCTTCTATTTCAAAATAGTTGAATGTTTCTACAAGCATTTCTGTATTAGCTTCTTCAAAAGAATATATACACATCTCTCTTTCTTCAATTAATCTTAAATCTTTATATTTTATAGATTCATTCCAATTTATTTCAAAGATTGATTCCTTTTTTTGTAAAAAAAGGGCAATTCTTTCAAGACCGTATGTAATTTCTGCTGAAATAGGATCTAAATCAATTCCACCTGCTTGTTGAAAATAAGTAAATTGAGTAATTTCCATTCCATCACACCAAACTTCCCAACCAACCCCCCATGCTCCAAGAGTTGGTGATTCCCAATTATCTTCTACAAATCTTATATCATGTTCTTCTTCTTTAATTCCTAAACTTTTTAGACTATTTAGATATATTTCTATTATATTTTCAGGAGGGGGTTTTAAAATAACTTGAAATTGATGATGTTTATATAATCTATTTGGATTATCACCATATCTTCCATCTTGTGGTCTTCTTGAAGGTTGTATATATGCTACTCTATATGGTTTTTTTCCTAAAACTCCAAAAAAAGTCAAAGGACTCATAGTTCCTGCACCAACTTCTATATCAAAACCTTCGCCTATAATACAATTTTCCTTACTCCAAAATATTCTTAATTCTGTTATAATATCCTGAAAAGTCATATCCATAAAATTTTACCATAAATTAGTATCAATTAAAATAAAATAAATAAAGTTTTAAAAATATAACCTATGTAAAAATTTTTTATAATTTTTTAATAAATTTATAAAATTATTTAATTTTATTTAATATATGTTAAAATATATTTATGATTTAAAAAATAAATTTAATGAAGTGGATATGAAAAAACCAGAAGGATTTAAAGGATTTATGATAATGTCTATAGGCCAATTTATTTCAATGGTTGGTTCAAGTATGACTCAATTTGGTTTATCAATTTGGATTTGGAAAACAACTGGCAATGCAACTCCATTTAGCATTATAACAACTTTGTTTTTTATACCAAATTTAATATTTTCACCTATTGCTGGTGCGCTTATTGATAGATGGCCTTTAAAAAGATCTTTAATCCTTCCAGATCTTGCAGCAGGAATTGTAACTATATTAACATTTATTTTGTACACTATGAATAAATTAAATCTTCCATTCTTATATTTTGCTTCTTTTGTTTCAGGAATATTTAACTCTTTTCAATGGCCAGCATATTCAGTAACAATAAGTATTATGTTAAAAAAGGAAGAATACGGAAAAGCAAATGGACTTTTTTCAATGGTTGAAAATGGTCCGGTAATAATATCTCCAATACTTGCTGGTATTTTTTTACCTATAATAAATCTATCAGGAATAATGATAATAGATATTATAACCTTTTTATTCGCAATTGGATCAGTTTTGTATGTATTTATACCTAAAATTGAAAGGTTCCATTCAGAAGAAAAATTAAGTATTCTTAAAGATGCTTTATTTGGATTTAAATTTATTCTAACTAAAAAGCATCTACTTGCTCTTTTAACTGTTTTTTTATTTGTAAATTTTTTTGAAGGTTTTATTAATCCTTTATTTTCTCCTTTAATATTATCAAAAATGAACAATAGCAGTTTAGCATTAGGTATTGTTCAAACTTTTTTTGGATTAGGAGGATTAGTTGGTGGGTTAGTAATGACATTGTGGGGAGGAACAAAAAAGAAAGTTTATGGTTTAATAGGAGGAATAATGTTTAGCGGAATAGCACTATTAATATTTGCATTATCAAAATCTCTTTATCTTTTATCTATTTTTGGTTTCATTATCTCTTCTCTTGGAGTTATAACAAATTCTTCAAGTCAAGCAATTTGGCAGTCCAAAATACCACCTCAACTTCAAGGTAGGGTTTTTTCTGCAAGAAGAGTGATAGCTCAACTTAGTGGAATTATTCCTATGATAACTAGTGGTCCAATTATAGATAATGTTATTTCGAAATTTTTTGTGGATAACAATAGATTTTTATCTTTCTTTGGAAAAGGTAAATCAGGAGCAATGTCCTTTATGGCTTTTCTATCTGGTATTCTTGTTGTAATAGTTGCAATAAGTGCATTTTTAAATAAACTTGTCATGAATGTAGAAAAAATTGAATAAAATATTGAAAATAAATTATATATAATTAAAATAATATGGAAAATTTAATAAAAGATATATGTTTATTAATTATTGATATGCAGTATGATTTTATAAACAAACTATCACCATTATATGTAGATGAATGTAAAGATATTATCAAAAATATTAAGGAAATATTAAATATATTCAGAGTTAAAAATTTACCAAGGATTTTTGTTAAAAGAGAGCATAGAAAATCAGGAATTGATATTGATTTAACAAGACAAGATCTATTTAATGAAAAAGGTGGTTTTTTAATTGAAAAAGAGCATGGATCAGAAATTGTTGATGAGTTAAAACCTTTAAATGGAGAAATTATTGTAATAAAAAGAAGATTTTCTGCTTTTTTTGAAACAGAACTTGATCTTATTTTAAGAAGAATGAAAATTAAAACAATAATTTTGACTGGAATTCAAACTCCAAATTGCATAAGAACAACAGCATTTGATGCGATTTCTTTTGATTATGAAGTTATAGTTGTATCTGATGGAACAAAATCAAAAACAGAAGAGATTCAAATTTCTAATTTAAAAGACATGGAAGATGTTGGAATAAAAATTCTTTCAACAAAAAATTTATTAGATATGTTAAAATTATTTTAGATGATAAATATCATTAACAAAATAAATGATGAAGAATTAAACAAAAGAAAAAAGAATTTTGAAATATATATAGAAACTTCAAAAAAATTATTTGAAAATTTTATTGATGATAAAAATCCTTTCACAATATCTCTAATTGATAATAATGGTCTAATTCTGTTAGTTTTTAGTGCTGAAAATAAACCTTTTATTGAGGAAGGGATGGTAATAGATGAATCATTAGGTGTAACTGCAATATTAAAAACAATTAAAAATAACGAAGAATGTGAAGTTTTAGGAGATGAACATACCTTTCATATATTGAAATCTTGGTCATGTGCTGCATCACCCATAAGAGATATAAATGGAAATTTAGTTTGTTTAATTAGTATCTCAAGTGAAAAAGATAAATATCCTTCATATGGTTTAAAATTGGCAAAATTAATTTCTTATGCAATTGAGAATGAGGTTAATTTAAAATATACATTAAAAGAAATTGAATTATCTAAACATTTTGCAGAGGTAGTTGCCGAGGGTAATAAAGATGGAGTTCTTGTTCTTGATAAAAATGCAAATGTTTTATATATTAATCAAGTTGGCGCAAATATATTAAAAATTGATAGAGAGAAAGCAATTGGCAAAAATGTAACAGAAATAGTCGATTTTACCCCAGTTATATTAAATGTATTTAAAACTCATAAAGGTTATATAGATAAAGAATATATAATTGAAAGCCCATCAAGAGGTTTACTTCATTTTATTAAAACTGCTGTAGTTTTAAGAGATTCAAATGGTAATTTTATAGGAGTTGTAGACTTCTTTAGAGAAATTGAAAGAGTCAGAAAATTTGTTACATCATATATAGGAGCAGAAGCAAAATTTACTTTCGAGGATATAAAGGGAGAGAGTGAAAAGATTAAAGAAGTTATAAGAATAGCAAAAATTGCAGCTAAATCAAATTCTACAGTCTTAATAACAGGTGAAACTGGAACAGGAAAAGAGATGTTTGCCCAAGCAATACACTTTGAAAGTGAAAGATGTAAAGGACCATTTGTTGCTATGAATTGTGGAGCAATTCCTAGGGACCTTGCAGAAAGTGAATTTTTTGGTTATGAACCTGGGGCATTTACAGATGCAGATAAAAAAGGAAGACCAGGAAAATTCGAACTCGCAGATGGCGGAACCATTTTTCTAGATGAAATAGATGAACTTCCTCCATCTTTGCAAATTAAATTATTAAGAGCAATTGAAGATAAAGTTATTACAAGAATAGGGGGAACAAAATCATTAAAGGTGAATGTCAGAATAATATCTGCAACAAATAAAAATATACAAGATTTAATAGATAAAGGAATTTTTAGAAAAGATCTATATTATAGATTAAATGTAATACATATTAATATTCCACCATTAAGAGATAGAAAAGAAGATATTCCAATATTAATTAATCATTTTATAAATAAATTTAATTTGACATTAAATAAAAATATAAAAGGTTTTGATGAGTCATTTATTGAACCTTTGATTTATTATGATTTTCCTGGAAATGTAAGAGAGTTACAAAATATAGTTGAAAGAGCAATAAATATTAGTGAAACAGAAATATTAACAAAAGATCATTTACCTAAATATATTTTTGAAAAAAAATTAGATCTAAAAGATTATATAAATCTTGAGGAAATTAAAAAAGATTATATTGTTAAATTACTAAAAGAAAATGATTATAATATATCAAAAACATCAAAAAAATTAGGAATATCAAGACCTACTTTATATAAAATCATAAAAAAATATAAATTAGAAAAATTAATATAATTGTAAAAAAATTTAACAAATATTTACATATTTTTGTTAAATATTTTTACATATAATAAAAGAAATTTAAGAATTTTATATCAAATTTTTTGGCACAAAATTTGCTTATTATATTTTGATAAATATAAGAAAGGAGGTATTGATGGGTAATTATTCAAAAGAATTTCTACTTTCACTTTATAGAACTATGGTAAGAATCAGAACTTTTGAATTAAAAGCAGAGGAACTGTTTCTTCAAGGTAAATTACCTGGATTTATACATTTATATATAGGTGAAGAAGCAATAGCAACTGGTGCGATGGCAAACTTGCGTAAAGATGATTATATTACATCAACTCATAGAGGTCATGGTCATATGATAGCAAAAGGTGCATCAATGGACAAAATGATGGCAGAACTTTATGGTAAAAAAACAGGATACTGCAAAGGAAAAGGTGGCTCAATGCATATAGCAGATGTTTCTATTGGTGTTTTAGGAGCAAATGGTGAAGTAGGTGGTGGTTTACCAATTGCTGTTGGTGCTGCCATGGGTTTAAAAATGCTTAAAAAAGATTCTGTTGTTATCTCATTTTTTGGAGATGGCGCGTCAAATAGAGGATCTTTTCATGAATCTTTAAATTGGGCTTCTATATATAATTTACCAGTAATTTTTCTTTGTGAAAATAATCAATTTGCATCAACCGCTAGAGTTAAAGAAACCACTTCAGTAGAAAACATTTCAGATAGAGCAGTTGGATATAACATGAAAGGTGTAACAATAGATGGTAATGATATCATTCTTGTTTATGAAACAGTAAAAGAAGCTGTTGATAGAGCAAGAAATGGTGGTGGACCAACATTAATAGAAGCAAAAACATACAGATTAAAAGGACATTTTGTTGGTGATCCAATGTTATATAGAGATCAAAAGGAGGTAGAAGAATTTCTTAAGATAGAGCCTATTGGAAAGTATGAAAAATTTCTTTATGAAAATGGTTATTTGACAAATTTTGAAAAAGAAAATATTTGGAATGAAGCAAAAATTGAAGTCGAAAGTTCTGTTAGATTTGCTGAGGAAAGTGAATATCCTTATCCAGAAGAGGCATTGGAAGATTTATTTGAAATTGATGAAGGTTATGACTATTTTTAGGAGGAATTAAATGAGAGAAATAACATTTGCTGAAGCACTCGGAGAGGCAATGCTTGAAGAAATGGAGAGAGACCCTACTATTTTTACATATGGTGAAGATATAGCAAAACAGGGAGGAATATTTGGCCAATATAAATCTTTATTAGGAAAATTTAAAGACAGAGTCATAGATACACCTATATCAGAAGAAGTTATTTATGGCTCAGCATTAGGAGCAGCATTAGTTGGTATGAGACCTGTTGTTGAATTTCATTTTGCAGATTTTATATTCACTGGGATAACTTCAATAGTTAATCAAATTATGAAATTTAAACATATGACAGGTGGACAAGGAAAAATTAGAGTTGTTTTGAGAGGACCAGATGGAATAGCAAAATCTGCAGCAGCACAACATTCTGAATCAATAGAAACAATATTTATGCATATACCTGGAATTTATGTTGTAATTCCTTCAACTCCATATGATATGAAAGGTTTACTTAAAACTGCTTTAAGATGTGATGATCCAGTAATTATTTTTGAACATAAAATGCTTTATAAAATTAAAGGGCCAGTACCAGAGGAAGAATATTTTATACCATTTGGAAAGGCAGATATAAAAAGAGAAGGAAAAGATGTAACTGTTGTTGCAACTTCAAGAATGGTACACGAATCATTGAAGGCAGCTGATGAACTTAAAAAAGATGGAATTGATGTGGAGGTAATAGATCTTAGAACACTCGTTCCTTGGGATAAAGATTGTGTTATAAATTCAGTTAAAAAAACACACCATTTAGTAATAGCACATGAAACATGGAAAAGGGCTGGATGGGGTGCAGAAATAGCAGCAGTAGTACAAGAAGAAGCATTTGATTATCTTGATGCTCCAATAACAAGAGTTGGTGCTAAAAATGTTCACATTGCATTTAGCCCACCATTACAAGATTATATAGTACCAGATTATAAAAATGTAATAGAAGCTGTAAGGAGAGTTTTGAATGTATGAGTTAAGAATGCCAAAATTTGGTTTAACAATGGAAGAGGGTGTTATAACAAAATGGTATAAAAATGAAGGGGACTATATAGAAAAAGGAGAAATAGTTTGTGAGATTGAATCAGAAAAGATAATAAATGATTTAGAATCACCTGTTTCTGGGATTCTTAAAAAAATATTAGTAAGAGAGGGAGAATCAAAAAAAGTAGGGGATGTTATTGCAATTATAACTGAGAAAGATGAAGAAATAAGAGAGGAGGTGATGGAAACAAAAAAAGAAAAAGAGGAAAAAGAAATTCTTGCCTCTCCTTCAGCAAAAAGATTAGCAAAAGAAAAAGGAATAGATTTAACAAAAATAAAAGGAAGTGGACCTGGTGGTAGAATAATTGAAAAAGATATTTTAGATTATATTGAAAAACAAGAAAAATCAGAAGAGGTAATTGAAGAACTATCACCTATTAGAAAAGAGATAATTAAAAATTTAACAAAATCTTATGAAAATACAATTCTCGTAACTAATGTAACAAAAGTAAATTTCACATACTTGATGAACATCAAAAAAAGTTTATTAAAAGAAATTTCTATCACATCAATAATTTTGAAAATTGTTAGTGAAGTATTGAAAAAACATAAAAAATTTAATGCAAATTTTGATGGTGAAAAATTGATAAAATTTATGGATATAAATATTGGTATTGCAACAGATACAGAGAGAGGCCTTGTTGTTCCAGTTATAAAAAAAGTAAACGATCTTACAATATTTGAAATTGATAAAAAATTAAAGGATTTAACTCAAAAAGCAAAAGAAAATAGGTTAACTATTGAGGAAACAAAAGACTCTCATTTTACAATTTCAAATCTTGGTATGATGAGAACTGATTTCTTTACTCCAATTTTAAATGTAAATGAAGTTGGAATTCTTGGAATAGGTAGAATAAACAAAGAGGTTCAGATAGATGAAAATGGGAAAATTTATTTAAATGATGTATGTTACTTATCATTATCATATGATCATAGGGTTATAGATGGTGCTGATGCTGCAAGATTTCTAGAAGATATTTGCAGCATTATTGAAAATGAAGACAAATTAAATTATATTTTAAATCTTTATAAAGGAGGTAAAATTTTATGAAAAAATTATTAACAATTATTTTAATCACAACATTAATTTTGGGAGCTTTTATTTTAAGTGGGTGTAAAAAGGAAGAAAAGGTTGAATTTGTTCCCAAAACTGAATATACAATGCAATTAAATGTAGGACCTGCTTTCGGTTGGGGAATGGGTGCTCAAAAATGGGCAGATTTAATTAAGATAAAAACTGGTGGAAAGATAAATGTTAAACCATATTTTTCAAGTGCTTTACTACAGGGAAAACAAACTAACTGGTTCCAGGCTGTTGCAGAAGGAAGTATTGATTTTGCTGTAGAATCAACTATTAACTCTTCACCTGTTGTTAAATCTCATAATCTCTTTTCTTTACCATTTTTTATTAATACATATGAGAATTTAGATAAAATTGAAAATGGAGAAGCTGGTAAAAAGATTTTTGAAGAAATGGAAAAGTTGGGTGTTGTTCCATTTGCTTGGGGAGAAAATGGTTTTAGACAGATAACTAATAGTAAAAAGCCAATAAGAACACCTGAAGATATGAAAGGTTTAAAATTTAGAGTTGTTGGATCACCAATATTTATTGAAATATTTACTGCATTAGGTGCTGATGCTGTAAGTATGAACTGGGCAGATGCAGTAACTGCATTCCAACAGGGAGCTGTTGATGGACAAGAAAATCCATATGGAGTTTTACTTCCTGTTCAAATTTGGCAATATCATAAATATGTCACAAACTGGAATTATGTCATTGATCCACTTATTTTCTGTGTTAGTAAAAAAACATGGGATACATTTCCTGATGACATAAAACAAGCAATAAAGGAGGCAGCAATTGAAGCTGCAGAATGGGAAAAGGCTTTTGTAAGAAGAGGTCTTGATGGAGGTGCTTCAATAAAATTACTAAAAGAGAAATATAATTATATTCCTGAGATATCAGATCAAATTGCTTATGTAAAACTTAATGGAATGACAGTTATTGATATAACTGAAGAAGATAGACAGAAATTCATTCAAGCAACAAAATCAGTTTTTGATAAATGGGTTGATGTTGTAGGAAAAGATTTAGTTGAATTGGCCAAAAAGGATATGGGAAAATAATAATCAACTTTTTAAGGGGTGCAACTTTGCACCCCTTTTTATTTTATGGAGGCTAAAATGAGAAAATATTCGATTGAAGAGATTTTATCGTCTATAATTCTTGCAATAATGGCTATTATTGCGTTTATAAATGTGTTAAGTAGATATTTATTTAAATTATCTATTGCAGCAACTGAAGAACTCGAAGTAAATTTTTTTGTTTGGTTAACAGTTATAGGTATAGCATTAGCATTTGAAAAAGATTCGCATCTTAATATGACGATTGTGTTTAACAAATTTCCAAAATTGATGAAAAAAATTTCTATTTTAATTTCATCTTTTCTTTCAATGGTTTTATTTGGAATAGTCAACTATTTTGCAATTAGAGAAATTTATATGGACTTAACTCTTTTTCATATGAGAAGCGAAGCACTCAATATCCCTAATTGGATATATGTAATTGGTATTCCAATTTTTTCAATATTTGTATTTAAAAAAATTATTACATCAACAATTAAAAAAATTAAGGAATTAAAATAGGGAGGAGATAAATGTTTGCTGCATTATTATTATTTGGTATTTTTTTCATTCTAATAATTCTTGGTGCTCCTATTGGTACATCAATTGGAATAGCAGGAGTTCTTGGAACAGTTTACTATAAATTAGGTATTACAATGATATCTAGAAATTTTGCTTCTGGTATTGCTAAATTTCCATTAATTGCAATTCCATTTTTTGTTCTTGCTGGAGTTTTAATGTCAAAAGGAGGACTTGCCAAAAAAATATCAGATTTCATAATACTTGTAGTAGGACGTTCTGTTGGAGGTCTTGCTATTGCAGCAGTTGTTACTGCAACTTTTTGGGGTGCAATTTCTGGTTCAGGTCCTGCAACAGCAGCAGCAATTGGTTTAATTTTTATACCTGCAATGATAAAACAAGGATATGGTGATTTATTTTCAGCAGCAGTTGTTGCCGCAGCAAGTGGTCTTGCAATAATTATTCCACCTTCAATTGCATTTATTGTATATGGTAATATAACAGGTGTTTCAGTTGCTGCGATTTTTCTAGGTGGAATTTTACCTGGTTTAGTAGTTTCTGGAACTTTAATTGTTATAACTTATTTAATTTCAAAAAGAAGAAATTATAGAGGAACAGAAAAAAGAGGAACTACAAAAGAAATTTTAATTGCATTAAAAGACGCAATATGGGCAATTTTAGCTCCTGTAATTATTCTTGGATCAATTTATGCTGGTGTTGCAACTCCAACAGAAGCAGCTGTTATTTCTGTCTTTTATTCTTTGTTTGTGGGTATTTTTGTATACAAATCATTAAATTTAAAAACATTAATTGAATCACTAATAGAAACTTCAATAACATCAGCAGTTGTTATGTTTGTTGTTACATTCGCAGGAATTTTTTCAATAGCAGAAGCAAGACTAGGTATACTTGATTTAGCTGCAAAAGGTGTAATTAATATTTCAAAAAATCCTATTATATTTTTATTACTTGTTGATATAGTATTTCTAATAGCTGGTTTCTTTTTAGATGCTATTTCAATTATGTATGTTGTTATGCCAATTTTCTTACCTGTTTTAAAATCTTTTGGTGTTGATCCTTTATTTTTTGGAGTAGCAGTAACTGTTGCATGTGCAATAGGCCAAATAACACCTCCAGTTGCAGTTAATCTTTATGTAACTGCAAATTTAGTAAAAAAACCTTTAGATCAAGTAGCAAAAGAGATATGGCCATTCGTTTTATTTACAATTGTTGGTCTTTTGATTGTCACATATGCTCCAAAACTTTCGCTTTTAATACCTATTGCTTCTAAACTTTATGTGCCTTGATATTTTTTAAAATCTTCAATTGCTTTTTGAGTTAATGGATTTTCAAATATTTCATCAAAGATATTTTTAGGGATAGTTATTGCATCACTTCCATTTTTAACTACATCCTCTACCTCTTTTGAACTTCTAAAACTTGCAGAAAGTATTTTTATGTTTAATCCATTTTCTTTTATTATAATTTTTGAATCTTTAACTATACTAATAGGGTCTCCCCCATATCTTCCAATTCTATTTATATATGGAATTAAATAAAGAGGCTCATATTTTAAAGAGAAAATTATTTGTGAAAGAGAAAAAATTGATGTTATTGAAAATGGAATATTCTCTTTTTTAAATAGGGGCAAACTTTTTAATCCTTCTTTGGAAAATGGAATTTTTAATACTAAACCTTCAGGGTAAATTAAATAATATGTTTTTCCTTCTTCATAAATTTTTAGATAATCTTCTTCTAAAGTTTGTACAAAAACTTTTAAATTTAAATTTTTACATAAATTAATAACTTCTTTTATTGAAATTTTTTCTTTTCCTAATAAAGTTGGATTTGTTGTAACACCAGAAATAAGTTTAGTCGAGTTTATCTCTTCAATTTCTCGCAAATTAGCGCTATCTAAAAATATTTCCATATTTGATAAAATTATAATACATTGTCTTAAGGAGGTAAAGATATGAAGTTAAAAGATATTTACAAACTGTTTATAGAATTAGGAATTAAATATGACCCAAGAGGTAAAGATGAGGTTTTAAAACTTATTGAAGAGAGAAAAAAGGAGTTTGAAAAACTTGAAGAAAAAGAAAAAGAGTTTTTTGATTTAGATTCTTTATTTAATCCATATGGAGATACAAGAATTCTTTATGGCACAGGTGATGAAGAAATACAAAGTTTAATTGCAGGAATTGATATTGATAGTGCTGAAGTTATGCTTGGTAAAAATTTGAATTTTGATCTTGTTCTTGCTCATCATCCAAGAGGAATTGGTTTGCTTAATCTTCCAGATGTTATGAGATTACAAGAAGATGCTTTAATTCACCATGGAATTCCAATTAATATTGGACAAAAATTAATGGCTAAAAGAATTTCTGAGGTTGATAGAGCATTAACCCCACAAAATGCATATAGAGCTATAGATACCGCAAGACTTTTAAACTTACCATTTATGTGTGTACATACTCCTTCAGACAATGCTGTTCATTCATATTTAACAAATATATTTGAAAAAGAAAAACCAAAATATTTAAAAGATGTAATAGAGGTTCTTTTAACAATTCCAGAATATAGAGAGGCAAAAAAACTTGGTTTTGGTCCAAAAATTTTCAGTGGAGACCTTAAGAGTAAGGCAGGTAAAATTGTCGTAGATATGACTGGTGGAACAGAAGGTGCTAAAGAACTTATGAAGAAATTTTCTGATGCTGGAATTGGAACAATAATTGGAATGCATTTCTCTGAGGAACATAGAAAAGAAGCAGAAGAAGCATTAATAAATCTTGTTGTCGCTGGTCATATGTCATCTGATTCTTTAGGTTTAAATCTTCTTCTTGATGAATTAGAGAAAAAGGGTATTAAAATTGAAACTTTTTCTGGATTAATAAGAGTTAAAAGAATATAAAAAAAGGGGTGCGGTATTTACCGCACCCATAAAATTTTCTACTTTATATACAAATTAAAATTCAGTTTTTCCAGTAAAATTAAATTCTTTTACTCTAATATAGGGAACAACACTAACATGAGCTCCGCCTTTTTGAACTTTTCTTTCTTTTGAAATTTCAACTACATTGTTCATTAGTTCAACCATATTTTGTGTGAATCTCATATTTTTAACTGGGGTAGTTATCTTTCCATCTTCAATTAAAAATGTTCCATCTCTTGTCATTCCAGTTATTATTACTCTTTTTGGATCTAGAGGATTAGTATAATGAAATCTAGAAACAAAAACTCCTTTTTTTACATTTTTTATCATGTCTTCAACATTACTTTCTCCTTCTTTCATAAATAGATTTAATGCAAAAGGTCCTATAGAATTTGGTTGAGGGAGAGAGTGTCCTGTATTTTCTTTTCCATATTTGAAAGCATGATATGAATCATACACAACTCCTTTTGCTATACCATTTTCTATTAAATTGACTCTTTTTTTAGAAACGCCCTCAAAATCAAAAACAATAGGTGCACCAGATGGATCTAAACCATCATCCCAAATTGTAATATTTTCTCCAAAAACTTTTTCACCCAATTTTCCACTCATAAAACTTGTATCTTGATGAAATGATTTTGCTCCAAATGAAAGATAAGCAAAAAAGAAAAGTATATCTTCTACTGCATATGGAGTTAGTATTACTTCATACTTATTAGGCTCTAAGTCAATTGGATTTTTTCCCATTAAAACTCTATAAATTACTTCTTCAGCAAGATCAATTTCATTTAATTCTGAAAATCTCAATGCAAATCTATCTCCATAACCAGAAGAGTTTTCACTCATTATAACAGTTGAAAATGTTATTGAAGAATAAGGTGAATAAGCTTCAATTCCTCTTGAATTTAAGATAGCATACTCTTCTAAATCTAAAGACAAAGCACCTGATGCAATTAAATTATATTTTTCTGAAAGTTTTACAAGATTTGAAACTTTATTTGCAAGATCTTCAGGATTAACTTTTAAATTTTCTTCATAAAAAGTTTTAATTTCAATATAATTATCTTTTTCAGGTAATTTTACAAAATCTGGGTCTTCTTTCGAGTATTCTGCTATTTCTTCTGCGTCTTTGACTGCTTTAATTACACCCTCTTCTGTTAGATTGTTTGTTTCAACAAATCCAATTTTTTTATTTTTAATAACTCTTACTCTAATTTGAGAATTTGTTTCTTTCACATTTTGATGAATTGTATTGTTAGCAAATCTTGTTAAAGTTGACTCTTTGCCAAGATAAAGAAGTTCAATCTCATCTACTTTCGATACATCAATTCCCTTTCTTAAAATTTTTATAATTTCATCTTTTCCTCTCATCTTATCACCCCTACTCTTACATTTCTAAATCTTGCAGGTGATGTTCCATGAGATACCTGCATAATTTGAGTGGGTTCACCTTTTCCACAATTTGGTAAACCCCAAACATGCCAAAGGTCTTTGTTTCCAATTCCATCACATGATCTCCAAAATTCATAAGTTATTCCTGTATATGTTGGATTTTTTATCATTTCGCCAAGTTTACCATCTTTAATTTCCCATCCAATTTCACATCCAAATTGAAAGTTAAGTCTCTTATCATCTATCGACCAACTTTTATTAGTCTCAACATAAATTCCTTCTTTGATACCACCAATTAACTCCTCAAAAGAAAGATTACCAGGTTCAAGATTTATTGAGGTCATTCTAATAAGTGGAATTCTATTCCATCCATCTGCTCTCATGGCACCTATTGGCTTTAGACCAACTTTGTGAGCAGTTTCTCTTGAAGTAAGATATCCAACAAAAATACCATCTTTCACAAGATAAACTCTCTGAGCTGGCACTCCTTCATCATCATATTTAAAACCACCAAGTGCGTATGGTGTTGTAGCATCAGCTGTAATATTAACTATTTTAGAACCATATTGAAATTTTCCTAATTTTTCAGGAGTTAAAAATGAAGTCCCTGCATATGAAGCTTCCATTCCAAAGACTCTATCAAGTTCAGCAGGATGTCCTAATGATTCGTGAACTTGAAGAGCCATTTGATCTCCACTAATAACAATATCCATATAACCCTGAGGACATGGTTTTGCATTAAGTAAATCTACACTTTGTTTCGCAATTCTTTCACTATTTTCAATTAGTTTCAATTCTTCAATAAATTCATAGCCTTTTCTTGAAAAATCACCACCTAAAGATGCTGGGTAACTCCTTCTTTGGACTTCTCCTGTATCTCCTATTGCATATGCTTCTATGCCTGCACCAGAAACTATTCTTTCTTGAAAAATATATGAACCCTCTGTTGATGCAAAATATTTATTTTGTTTTAAGAAGTACAAACTCCCCCTTCTTATTTTTACCGCTTTAAATTGAGACATAATTTTGTCACATTCTAGAAGAAGCGCAAGTTTTTTGTCAAGTGATATAGAAAATGGATCTAGTTTATAATTTTCATGATATTCATCTTCAAAAATGTCAACTGGTGATAGAATAACATCTTCTTTTTTTACAATTTGTGAAGCTTTAGCAATACTAATTGCTTCATCTAATACTTTTATCATCTCATATTTATCAATTTTCGATGAAGAAGAAAAACCCCATGAACCATTAAGTAAAACCCTTATACCAAAACCTTTTGAAATCGATTTACCAATTCCTTGTACTGTTCCATTTTCAGTGTCAATTGTTTCAACTTCATCCTCAATCACTCTTACATCTCCATAATTTACCCCTCTTTTTTTAGCCTCTTCCATAATCCATCTTACTTCATCCTTCATAAATCCTCCTTTATTTAAATGTTAAACTCAATAACCTCTTTATTCTCTCTTCAATCGGTGGATGAGTCGCAAAAAGTTTTTCTCCTGAAAATGGACTCCTTATAAATAGATGAGCTGTTGCTTCAGAAGGATTTTTCATAGGTTTTTGATATTCGCTTAATTTTTTTAAAGCACTTGCAAGCCCATATGGATTTCTTATTATATATGCACCATCAGCATCTGCAAGAAACTCTCTCTGTCTTGAAATTGCTGCTCTTATTAATGCAACAAGAATAGGAGATACAATAGCTAAAATTATGGCAATTACCATAAAAATTGCATTGCCTCCCTCTTTTTCTCTTTTACGTGTACCTCCTCCAAAGAAAAAGACACTTCTTAAAAAAATATCTCTCAATAAAACAATCAACCCAACAACAATTCCAATAACAGTCATTAGTAATATATCATAATTTCTTATATGTGAAATTTCATGTGAAATAACTCCTTGAAGTTCTTCTCTATTCATCATTTCAAGAAGACCAGTTGTAACGCAAATAGAAGCATTTTGAGGGTTTCTACCAGTTGCAAAAGCATTAGGTTGTTGTTCATTCATAATATATACTTTTGGTTTAGGAATTCCTGCAGCAATTGCAACCTCCTCAACTACATTATGAAGAACATAAAACTTATCTCTATCTGCAGGAGTTGCTCCAACAGAAAGAAGAGCTATTTTATCAGAATTGTAATAAACCACCAAATTGTAAAAGATTATGAATATTGCTATTAAAATTAATCCAGATATTCCCCATTCAAGTGCATAAACAAATAGATATCCTATGAGAAATAAAATAATTGAAAATATAATCAAAAAGAAAGTTGTTCTTCTTTTATTCTCTGCTATTAATTCATAAAGAGTTTTTTTCATAAATTAAAAACTAACTCTTATTGGTCCCCTTTCTTCTTCTGGCACAGGATAATATTCAGCAGGAGTTAAGCCCATGATTCTTGCCACAAATACTGCTGGAATTCTTTCTTGAGCTGCATTAAAATTCATAACAATATCATTATAGAATTGTCTTGAAAATGCAATTTTGTTTTCTGTATTTGTTAATTCCTCTTGAAGTTTTAAAAAATTTTCATTTGCTTTAAGTTCTGGGTAATTTTCTGCAACTGCAAATAGAGTTTTTAAAGCTCCAGTCAACTGATTGTTTGCCTCACCTATATCTTTAATTGAACCTGCACTCATTGCTCTGGTTCTTAAATCAGTTACTCTTTCAAAAACTTCTCTTTCATGTTTAGCATAACCTTTTACTGTTTCAACTAAATTTGGAATTAAATCATATCTTCTTTTAAGTTGAACATCTATCTGAGCCCATGCATTTTTAACCCTATTTTTTAAGGTTATAAACATGTTGTAAGTGCCTATGAACCAAAAGAGAGCAATCAGCACTACTCCTAAAATGATCCATCCAAACATTATTCACCTCCAATTTTTTTAATTATACTATTTTTAAATATTTTTGTTATAGATAAAAAGTAAATAAAGTGATACTATTATACCAACTATTGAAAAAATTAAGATAAATAGTGGGAAGGAATTTAATTTTTTATCAATTAAATATCCTAATAAACCTAACCCTAAAGTTGTTAATAAAAAAATAAAAATAACTTCAAATACTATTTGTAAAAAACTCTTATTTTTCATCCTTTAGTTAATTATATAAAAATAATGATATAATAGTTTAAAGATGAAAGGAAAAAGTTTTATACATAAAAATGCAATTAGAGATATAGCAATTCTTTCTGCTTTAAGATGTTATGGCATTGTTGGTATGGCACCTATAAATCTTATTCAGAAAATTGAAAAAGCGCTAGGCTCAAGCGAAGCAACAAGAGGAGTTGAAGTAGAGTTTTTAAATGGAAAATTTGTAATAAAATATCATATTGTTGTCTCAAAAGGAATAAATATAAAAGAAGTTATAAATAACTTAATTGAACAAGCAGAGTTTTCTTTTCAAAAAATGATTCATATAAAACCTAAAATTAAAGTCATAGTTGAAGAGGTTAAGGAGGAATAATTTTGGACTATCTTGATAAAGATTTTTTTCTTAACTTCTTTTATTTAGGATACAAAGAAGTTGAGAAAAGAAAAGAAGATATAAATAAATTAAATGTATTTCCAGTTCCTGATGGAGATACAGGAACAAATATGTATATGACTTTACAATCAAGTTGCGAAGAAATAAATAAAAATAATCCAAAAACCGTAGGAGAAGTGTCTCAATGTATAGCAAGAGGAAGCTTAATGGGGGCAAGAGGAAATTCTGGTGTTATTATGTCACAAATTTTTAAGGGAATGAATATTGTTTTAAAAGATAAAGATAAAATTACACCAAAAGATCTTTCGTTATCATTTATCGAAGGAGTTTCAAAGGCATATAAAGCAGTAATTAAACCAGTTGAAGGAACAATTTTAACTGTTGCTAAAAGTTTCGCAAAAACTTTATATGAAAAAATAAAAGAAGGTAAAAATTTAGAAGATGCATTTTTAGATGCAATTATAAAAGGGAGAGAAACTCTTAAAAAAACTCCTGAGATGTTGAGCATTTTGAAAGAAGCAGGTGTTGTTGACGCAGGAGGACTTGGATTTATTTTTTTTGTTGAAGGTGCATATAAAGCAATTAAAGGAAGAGAAGTTGAATTAGAAAAAATTGAATTAAAAGAACCTAGGAAATTTGAAAAATTAATTTATCCTTATGATGTTGTTATTCTTCTCTCAACAAATTTAAAAGAAGAATCTATTATGAAAGATTTTAATATAGAGGGAGATTCTTTAATTGTTGGAAAAGAAGAAGATTTCTTTAAAATTCATTATCATACCAATAATTTGTTTGATTTAATAAACTATTTCAATCAAAGGGGTACAGTAATAAAAATAAATGTTGAAAACATGCAATATGAAGTTGATAAATTAAAAGAAAAGAAAAAAGATGTCGGATTTATAGCAGTATCTCGAGGTAAAGGATTTGAAAAAATTTTGAAAGAAGCCGGAGTTGATTATATAGTGGAGGGAGGACAATCTTTTAATCCTTCAACAAAAGAGATACTTGAGGGAATAGAAAGTGTAAATGCAGATAAAATAATTGTTTTTCCAAATAATTCAAATGTTTATTTTTCAGCTCTTCAAACAAAAGAGTTAACTAATAAAAAGATAGAAGTAATACCAACAAAGTCAATACCAGAATGCATCACTTCTCTTACAATGGTAGACAAAAACAAAAGTTTTGAAGAAATAATTGAAGATTTAAAAGAATATATTAAAAATATTAGAACTATTGAAGTTACGAAATCAATTAGAGATACAGTTTTTAATGGAACAAAAATTAATGAAGGAGACTTTATATCAATTTATGAAGATAGAATAGTTGGAGATAAAGAATCTCCTGAAAACTCATTAATTAAAATGCTTAAAACAATTGAGATTGAAGATGGAACTCTTATATCAATTTATTATGGAGAAGAAATCAACGAAGAGAAGGGCAAGCAACTGAAAGAAAAGCTTGAAGAATTATATCCTAATTGTGATATAGAAATTTACTATGGTGGTCAACCACTATATTATTACATAGTAGCATTGGAGTAAATATGATAAAAATAGTCATTGATTCTGGTTGTGATTTACCAGATGATTATTTAAAAGAAAAAGATATAAAGGTTATACCTTTATATTTAAAATTAAATGATAAATTTTTAAAAGATGGAGTTGATATTAAAGGAAAAGAATTTTTTAATATTTTAAAAGAAAACAAAAATATTAACACTTCGCAACCACCTCTTGAAGATTTTATAAATGTTTATAAAGATTTAATTGAAAAAGGTAATGAAGTAATTTCAATACATATAACTGGTAAAGGTTCTGGTACAGTTAATACTGCAAAAATTGCAAAGGAAGAGGTAGACAAAAATAAAATAGATGTTCTTGATTCTAATCATATTTCAGCATCATACGGTTTTATTGTAAAAAGAGTTCAAGAACTCATTGAAAAGGGTTTTTCAAGAAATGAAATTGTGAAAAAATTTAGTGAATTTATAGAAAAAGTTCAACTCATTTTTACTCTTAATACTCTTGAATATGTACACAAAGGAGGTAGAGTTAAAGATATTAAAACTATAGTATCAAATATTCTTGATATCAAACCAATTCTTATTATGAAAGATGGTTTACCTAAGATACACAAACTTATTAGGGGAAGAAAGAATTCTATAAAAGAATTGATAAAAAATGTTTTGGACCATTTAAAAAATGTTAAAAATTTTGAAATTGCTTTTTTGCATGGTGATGCTGAAGATGAAATAAATTTTGTAAAGGATGAAATTTTAAAAAATATAAAACCTAGTTTCTCTTTTACAAAACTTATAAGCTCTGCTCTTGGTGTTCATGCTGGACCTGGTTCTTTGGGAGTCGCAATAAATTTTATTGAGGAGGAGGTATGATTGAAAATTATAAATTAAAACCTAATCAATTAAAAAAAGAGTGTGATCTTTCATTTTTTAAATTTAAAACAACTGAAGAGATTCAACCTATTGAATATTTGATAGGTCAGGAAAGGGCGCTATCAAGTATCAATTTTGCACTTGATATAAAAGTTGATGGTTATAACCTTTTTGTATCAGGTCCCTCTGGATCAGGAAGAACATCCGCAGTTAGAAGAATTGTAAGTGATAAAGCAAAAGATGAAAAAACACCTGATGATCTTTGTTATGTTTATAATTTTAAAGATCCTGACAGACCAAACCTTATAAAATTTCCTAGTGGAAAAGGTAATAGTTTTGCAAAAGATGTTGATGATTTTATTTCAACTATAAGAAAAACAATTCCTAAAGCATTTGAAACAGAAGATTATGAAAGAAGAAGAAATGAAATAGTTAAAAGATTCCAAATAGAAAAAGAAAATATTCTTCTTGAAATCGAGAATATTGCAAAAGAAAAAGGTTTTTTAATACAGTTAACCCCTACTGGAGTTTTAACAATACCACTTAAAGATGGAGCACCATTAAAACCTGAAGATTTTCAGAAATTAACACCAGAAGAACAAAAGAGAATTCAAGAAGAAGGACAAAAACTTCTTGAAGAGTTAAATGAAGTTGTTTTAAAGATAAAAAAAATAGATAAAAAAATAATTGAAAATTTAAACGAACTTGACATTGAAATTGCTGTTTTTGCAATAGGACATCTCCTTAAAGACTTAAAAGAAAAATATAATGATGTTCAAGAAGTGAGTGATTATTTAGATGAATTAAAAGAAGATATTATAAATAATTTAAATTTTTTTAAATCACCAAAAGAGAATGGTGATGAATTTTTAAGAAGGTATAAAATAAATGTAATTGTTGATAATTCAAAAACAAAAGGGGCACCAGTTATTTATGAAACAAATCCAACTTACTTTAATCTTTTCGGTGGAATTGAGTATGAAACAAAAATGGGTGTTATGTATACAGATTTCAATTTAATAAAATCAGGGTCAATTCATAAAGCAAATGGTGGATATTTAATCATAAACGCATTAGATCTCCTTTTAAATCAATTCTCTTGGGATGCATTAAAAAGAACTCTAAAAAATAAAGAATCTATAATTGAAAATCCTCTGGAACAATTAAAAATTGTTCCAACAGTATCTATTAAACCAGAACCAATTCCTATTGATGTTAAGGTAATTTTAATAGGAACTCCTTACATATACTATCTTCTCTATTATTACGATGAAGATTTTAAAAAACTTTTCAAAGTTAAGGCTGAATTTGATACTGAAATGGATAGAAATGAAGAAAATATGAATAAATATGTCAATTTTATTACTAGTTATGTTAAAAAAGAGAATTTAAAGCATCTTACAAAAGAAGCAGTTAAAGAGGTAATTGAATATGGTTCAAGAATTGTAGAAGATCAAGAAAAAATAACAACAAGATTTCAACTTATAGGAGATCTAATTACTGAAGCAAATTATTGGGCTCAAAAAGAAAACTCAAATTATATAGATGCAATACATATCAAAAGAGCAATAGATGAAAAATATTATAGGTCAAATTTAATTGAGAATAAAATCCATGAATTAATAAAAGATGGAACACTGCTTATAGATGTTGATGGAGAAAAAATAGGACAGATAAATGGACTTGCTATAATTTCAATTGGAGATTTTGATTTTGCAAAACCGACAAAAATAACAGCAGATATCTCTATGGGTGCAAAGGGTATCATTAACATTGAAAGAGAAGTAAAACTTTCAGGAAGAATTCATGATAAAGGTGTGATGATTTTATCAGGTTATATTGGAGAAAGATATGCAAAAGATAAACCTCTATCTCTTTCAGCAACCCTTACTTTTGAACAATCATATGAAGAGGTTGAAGGAGACTCTGCCTCAAGCGCAGAACTGTATGCATTAATTTCAAGTATAGGAAAATTGCCTATAAAACAATATCTTGCAGTAACAGGATCAGTTAATCAAAAAGGAGAGATTCAACCCATTGGTGGTGTTAATAGAAAAATTGAAGGATTTTTTGATACTTGTAAAATAAAAGGTTTAACAGGAAAACAAGGAGTAATTATCCCTAAAACAAATGTTAAACATCTTATGCTTAAAAAGGAGGTTATAGACGCTGTAAAAGATGGTAAATTCCATATTTATGCAATATCAACCATTGAAGAAGGTTTAGAAATTTTAACAGGTATGAAAATCGAAGAAATAGATAAGAGAGTAAATGAAGAATTATATAAATTAGCAATATCTTATAAGAAATTCGGTGAAGAAAAAAGAGTTAGAGATAAAAACAAAAAGTAGTTCTGAAACAATTAATTTTGGAAAAAAATTATCAAATTGTTTAAAAAGGGGTGATTTAATTCTTATTAGAGGCGAACTTGGTGCAGGAAAATCAACATTAATAAAGGGTATTGGAAAAGGAATTGGAGTTAATGAAGATGTTAAATCACCCTCTTTTATTATAGTTAATGAACTAAAAGGAAGGGAATTAATATTATATCATATAGATTTGTATAGAATTGAAGGTAATGAAATTTTTGAACTCGGTTTAAATGAATTTTTGAATAACGGAGTAGTCGCAATTGAATGGGCTGAAAAAGTATATAATTTTTTTGAAGATTTTGATTTAATTGATATAGAAATTAAAATTTTGAGCGAGAATGAGAGAAATATAAAAATTACATTAAAAGGAGAAGAGATTATTAAAAGATGCTTCATGTTTCTTTAAATACAGCAATTGAACCATATAGCATATCTCTTTTAGAAGATGAAAAGTTCTTATCTGGATACTCTTGGATTTTTTCTAATACAGGAAAAAATGAACATTTATTTGGACTTGATTTAATTTTAAAAAATTCTGGAAAACATATCAAAGATTTAAATTTTTTAACAATTTTATCAGGTCCTGGTTCATTTACAGGTTTAAGAATAGGTTTTACATTTGCAAAAACAATTAATTATATTTTTAAAATACCAGTTGTATCAATTGATGTATTTGAAGTTATAAAAGAAAGTATTAATATAAAAAATTATGTTATTGTTATTAATGCAGGAATTAAGGAACTCATCACTTTTGATGGAGAGAATATTAAAATAATAAAAATTGATGAATTATTAAATGTCTCAAAAGATAAAATAATAATTTTTCCAGAGTATTATCTGTTTAGCGAATTCAAAATAGGTATTTATCTAAATATAGATACTTATATGCTTGGAAAAATTGGATTAAATAAATTTAAAATGGGAGAAGTTTTTAACTATAAAAATTTAAATCCATTTTATCTTAAAGATGCTGAATCAATTTTTAAAAAATTTAAATAAATTGGAGGAAATTAATGGATAGAAAAAGTTTAATTAGAGAGATAGAAAAAATAAGAAATTCTAAACTTCTTGTTTACTTTCTTGGACCAAATTCAAATATTGCCCAAGATGCAGTTGAAGTTTTATATAATCATTTAAGAGTTTTAGGAAAGGTAGATAACTTAGATCTATTTTTACATACCTTTGGTGGAATTCTTGAAATCCCTCCAAAGATAGTTTCAATTATGAGAGAATTTTCAAAACATTTTTCTGTTTTAATTCCATATAGAGCACACTCTGCAGGAACTTTAATAGCAATTGGTGCTGATGAAATAATAATGGGAAAAATGTCAGAATTAACACCAGTAGATCCGCAAACAAGATCACCACTTAATCCTAAAGATCCAAAAGGTGAAATTACTTTTGTTGCAGTTCAAGATTTAATATCATTTTTTAAATTTGTAGATAAAGTAGGAATTGAAAAAAAAGAGGAAATTTTTAAAAGTTTACTCGAAAATCTTCACCCACTTGTTATTGGAACAGTAAATAGATCTTGGTCTTTGATAAAACATATCATGAATAGATTATTATCTCATAGTAATTATAATGATAAAGAGAAAGAAGAAATTATAGAACTTTTATCAGGAGGTCTTCCATCGCACAATTATTTAATTACAAGAAAGGAAGCAAAAGAAATATTAAAAGATAAGGTTATATTTGCATCAGAGGAGCTTGAAACATTAATGTGGGATTTATATGTTCAATATATGATTCTCTTTAATCCAAATGTCCCTTATGTGTTTGATCCTCTATTTAACAGAGAAGTTAAAAAAGTAAATATTGCAGCAATTGAAACCTTAAATACTAATTCTTTGTTTATCCAAGTATTTGATAAAAAGGTAGAGGATGGAAAAATTATTGAAATACCGATTATCGGTAGATGGGTTGATGTTAAGTAAATTCTTTTTTTAAATATCTAAATAGATACATTGAAATAGGAACACAAAGAACAATTGCAACAATCGCTTCTGGAATTCCATGAATTATTCCAACACTGATTGCTTGTTGTAAATTTATAACTTTAAAAATTACACCTAATCCAAGGGTTATTATAGTATTTGTTATACTTCCTATAAAAGAAGCTAAAGTTAAGGAAACAATTAAAGGTTTCCCTTTTGATATATAAAGATAAAATAAAACTGCAGGAACAAAAGAAATTGCAGCAGAAATATAATAAATTTTAATATACTGTTGAATAATCCAAAAAATAATTAAAAATAAAATAATGCTTACAATTAAATGTATAATTATAGAATTTAGCTTTTTTTCTTGTTTTAAAATTTTATATAGTGAATAAAAAACAAATGCTGAAAAGACTCCAATTAAAGGTCTTGCAGGAAATAAAACCCAAATTGGAAACATTGATCCAAAAGCATATACAACTGAAATTCCAAAAATAGTTCCAACAAGTGCTCCATATTTTGCACCTAAAACAATACCAGTTATAATAACTGGTATATGCATAATTGTTGCAGCACCTGCTGGAGTTGGAAGTGGTATGTACCCCCATTGTGTAAATCCTAAAATAATTGTTATTGCTCCTAAAACACCAACGAGAGTTATCTCTCTAATCTTTGTGTTCATGATTCCCTCCTATAAAATTCCCCTTATAAGATATTAAAATTAAATTAATTATGTTTAAAACATACATTTTAATTTTAAAACTAAAAAGAAATATATCAATACCTGTTGGTATTTTAAAAACTATAAATTTTAAAAAGGGATATTATGCATATATTGGAAGTGGAAAGAGGAAAATTATTTCAAGAATATCAAGACACATTAAAGAAAAAAAGAAAATATTTTGGCATATTGATTATTTAACAACAAATAATAATTTTAAAATTCAAGAAATTTATTTAATTAAAAATCTTTCAGAATGTGAATTATCAAAAATGTTTTATTCAAAAAACATAAGTTTCATTGAAAAATTTGGATCATCAGATTGTTTTTGTAATTCACATTTATATTATTTTAGAAATTTAAAAGATATTAAATCTTTATTAAAATCTATTACTATTAGGAGGTTTTATGAGCACTCTTTTTAATGAGTTAAACATTGGTAACATGACAATTAAAAACAGGATTATTATGCCACCACTTGCAGTAAAAAACCCTGAAACAACTGGCTTTGTTAATGATGTAGTACTAAATTATTATGTTGATATGTCAAAACTTGGAATGGGTCTAATAATAACTGAAAATGTTTTTCCATCAAAGGAATCAAGAGTTATGCCAAATCAACTTTTATTATCAGATGATATTTTTATTGAAGGACATAAAAAACTCGTTGATGAGGTTCATAAAAATGGAGTAAAAATTGCTATTGAAATAAATCATTCAGGGTCAAATTTATATGAAATACCGGAATTAAAAAATATGCTTAAAAATAAAGAAGAAAGCGATTTTGTCTTTGAAGATGATGAAGATACAAGAAAACCTCTTAAATCAATAAACGAAGAAGATTTATCAAAAGAAAAAATTAGAGAAATAATTTTATCATTTGGAGAAGCAGGAAGAAGAGCAAAAGAAGCTGGATATGATATGATTGAAATTCATGCAGGCCATGGATTTTTAATTAATCAATTTTTATCACCAATGATAAACAAAAGGAAAGATGAATATGGAGGAACTCCATTAAATAGAGCAAGAATTCTTTTTGAAATTATAGATGAAGTTAAATCTAAAATAAAAGATAAATTAATTTCAGTTAGATTGCCATTAAGTGATAATCCTCCACAATTTAAATTTTTTGAAAATGGATTAACACTTGAAGATGGTTTATTAATTGGAAAAGAAGTATCATTAAAAGTTGATATGATTGATGTTACTGGTGGATATTCTGGAAGTAGACCTAAGGAAATATGGGGTTATGAAGGATATTTTAAAGAATATAGTAAAAAATTAAAAGAAATAGTAAAGATTCCAATTAATTTAACAGGTGGTATTAAAACACCAACTTTTGCTAATTATCTTATTGAAAATGGATATTGTGATACTGTTGGAATTGGAAGAGCTCTTCTATCTGATAAAAATTGGATAGAGAAAGCAAAAGTTGTATTAAGATAAGTATTCTATAAACTCTTTTAGATAAAATTCAACAGTACCAATTTCTTTTATATTAAATCTTAATTTATCTAATATTGAAAATTTATCAATTTTAATCTTTATTTTTTCATTAACTTTCCATATAAAGGGATAATTTTTATCTATAACAATCCTTTTTTCATCAATTTTAATATTTTCAATAGTGAAATCTGTTAAAGAATTTACTAAAGTCAAAACAATTTCATTTTCTCTATAAAAACTCTCCTCTTTAACAATAAGTTTTAATAAATATTGAATGTATTTATTTTCTATCTTTTTTTTATTTTTAAATCTTTCTGGAAAATCGGTTATAACTCCTAAAGGATTATATAGTTTTATCAATTCTATTTCATTATCTTCATTAACAACCCATGGGATTATTCTATCATAATAATTTTTATAATCACTTACTAAATAATTTATATTTGGTTTTAAATAATTAACTTCATTTAGATATTCTTTTATACTTTTTGGAACATGAACATATAGATATGCAAACTTAATATCTTTATAAATTTTTTTAAATTCATAAATCTCTTTATGATAAAAAGAGGATACAATTAAATTTTCATAATTAAATTTTTTAATTAAATCAAGTACAAACCTAAAATCTTCTCTATTTTTTATTTCAATATCAACAAATTTATTTTTATCCCTAACAAGTTGTAAAACTTCTTCAAGAGTTGGAATTTTATCTTTTAAATTATTCTTATTCAATGAATTAAAATCATTTTTTCTTATATCAAAATCTATTCCAAAAACTCTTTTTAAATTAATATCATGTGAAATTACTAATTTATCATCTAATGTTTTCTGTATATCTACTTCTATACCATCTGCACCTAATTCAAATGCTTTGAGATAACTTTTTATTGTATTTTCTGTTTCATAAAAACAACCTCTATGTCCAATTATTATCATCTATTAATTAATTTCTTTACTGCATTTTCTATTCCATGATATCCTGTGCATCTACATAAATTACTCTCAAGATATTCTCTTATTGTTTCATCATCAGGCTTTTCATATTTTTTAAGTAATGAATATACATTAACAATGAATCCTGAAGTACAGAAACCACATTGAAAACCTTCTTCTTCAATGAATGCCTCTTTAATTCTATTATCATTAATTCCTTCAATGGTAGTTATTTTGTCTTCGTCATCCAATTCTATAGCTAATATCATGCATGATTTGAACGGAATATCATTTATCAAAACAGTACATGCACCACAATCTCCATTTTCACAACCAATTTTTGTTCCTGTTAATCCAATTTTTTCTCTTATCACCCTTAATAATGTTTCATTTGTTTTTATTAAAATTCTTTTCTTTTCTCCATTAATATTAAAATTTTTCTCTATAAAACCTTCATAAATTTTCATAATTTTAACTCCTCCCAAAATATCTCAAAGCATCATCTAAGATAAGTTTAAAAAGCTCTATTCTATATTCTTTGGATGCTCTAAAATCTGATTTGAATAAAGGTAAAAGATACTCAACAATTTTATCAATTTTATTTTTTGAATTCATGTCACTATTATTTAATATTTCTTCTACCTTTTTATCTCTTAACGGAAAGTTAAATGCACCAGTAATTGCAAATTTTAAATTTTCATTTTCATTCAAAAAAAGAGTAGATATTATTGGGTAATCAACTCTTGAATAGAAAACCTTTCTATCATAATAATAATCAAGATTTAGTTTCTCTTTATTGATTACAAATTGAACTAAAATATCTCCTTTTTCTATTTTTAAATTTTTGTCAAATATTTCATTTATACTTATCTCTTTTAATCCCTCAAGTCCAAAAAATCTTATTTTCGCATCAAAAATGAGCATTGGCAAAACTGCTTCTCTATATGGAAGTTGACCTAAAATATTTCCACCAATTGTTATTTTATTTCTTGTGGTTCTATCAGCTACATATTTTATTGATTTTGAAATTATATTTGAAAAATTAGCCTCTATTAATTTATTTAAAGAAACAGTTGAACCAATTATTAGATTTCCATTATCAAAATAAATCTCAATACATTCTCTAATTTTTTTTAAATCAATTAAAACATCAGGATTTATAAGCCTTCTCCTAGTAAAAGTGATAATTTCAGTACCACCACTATAATAATAAGGATTTAGACCCTTTCCTTTATAATTTATATATATTTCATAAGCTTCTTTTAAATTATCTGGTTTAATATAAATTAAGTCTTTTGAAATCATTTTTCCTCCTTTATTTTATTAAAAACTTTCTCAAATGTTATTGGTAATCTTTTAATTTCTTTACCAATCGCTCTTGATATTGCATTTGAAAGTGCTCCTGGAATTCCTAAAATTGCCTCTTCTCCTATTCCTCTTGCTCCATAAGGCCCATCATGTTGTGTGGTTTCAACAAAATCAACTAAATATTCTGGATGTTCTCCAAATCTTGGAATTTTAAAATCTCTTAATGAATAATTTAAGACTCTTGCTCTTGAATCAAAAATAAAACCTTCGGTTGTTGTAAAACCTATTGCCATTTGAATTCCACCTATAAATTGATGTTTTGCAAGTTTTTTATTTATTACTTTACCAGCATCAATAACACATACAGCTTTTAAAATTTTATAATTTCCATCTTTTAAATTAACCTCAACTTCAACTGCTTCAGCACCCATTGTATATTCAAGTGAAGGATCACCTCTTCCTGTTTCTTTATCTATATCCGTTAAAAATCTTGATATATATTTACCTCTTCCAATTATTGGACCTCCTATAGCATTTCCATTTGGATAAACATAACCTAAAGCTATATCTTTAATTTCCAAAAACTTATGCTCTGCTCCCAATACATAAACTTTCCCATCTTTTATATCTAAATCCTCTTTTGGACATCTTAAAACCTGAGATGCAACTTCTTTAATTTGATTTATCGCATCATCACAAGCATCAATTACTGCTCTTCCAGCCATAACAAGAGATCTACTCGCTGCTGTAGTCCAATCATGAGGAGATCGATCTGTTATAACTTCAGATACAACATTTATCTTTGAAATATCTAATTTAAATTTTGATGCTACAATTTGTGCTAAACCAGTTTGAGTTCCAGAACCAATTTCTACAACTCCAACATTAACATTTATAGATCCATTTTCATTAAAAGATATAATTGCTCCAGCATCTGTATTTGGAGGTATCATTGGGGGTTTCCAAAAACATGCAAAACCTTTTGCTTTAACCTTATTATCATCAATTTTTAAATAACTTCCCTCATTCCACTTAATTAATTCTTTCGCTTTCTCAATACATTTCCTTAAATCTCCAGTTGAATCATCCATTAACTGATTTGTTGGAGTTGTGTCTCCCTTCTTTATTACATTTATATACCTTAACTCAATTGGGTCTATATTTAGTTTTTTACTTAAAATGTCCATCGCTCTTTCAATTGCAAAAGAAAGTTCAATATGTCCAAATCCTCTATATGCAGTAGCAAATGGATGATTCGTGTAAACACATAATGAATCACATCTCACATTTGGAACATTGTATGGTCCAGTACAAGAAACCGCAGCACCTCTTGAAATATTTACTGCATAATCTGCATATGCGCCTGAGTCAAATATATATAATATGTCCATTGCTACTAATTTTCCATCTTTTTTTGCACCAATTTTAATCTTTCCATACATTCCTATTCTTCCAGGAGATGAAATCAAATCTTCTTCTCTTTTATTAACAAGTTTTACTTTTCTTCCATTAACACTCTTTGAAAGAATTAATGCTAAACCCTCAAGTTGAATTCCTGCTTTTCCACCAAAACCACCACCAACTTTTGGAGCAATAACTCTTATTTTTTCATGTGGAATTCCAAAAAATTTACTCAATAAATTTCTAACAACAAAAGGTGCTTGAGTTGAAGAGTAAATAATAACCATACCATCAGGCAAAATTTCTGCTATAACAGCTCTTGGCTCCATTGCAACATGATCGCCTGGTGGAAGACAAAACTCTTCTTCAATTACTACATCTGACTCCTTGAAACCTTTTTCTATATCACCCTTTCTAATTTTTGTTCTATTTGCAATATTTGTACCTGGTTCTGGATGAATACTTGATATATGAGAGTATTTTTCCATTTCTTCATGTATAATTGGTGCATTATCTTTTAATGCATCAAGAGGATTTCCCACAAAAGGAAGTGGTTCATATTCTACTTTTATTAATTTAATTGCTCTTTCTGCAATCTCCTCACTATCTGCAACAACTGCTGCAACCGGTTCTCCAAAATATCTTACTTTATCTATTGCAAGAGGTGGTTTATCTCCTAAATATATTCCAAAGAGTATTGGGTAATCTTTACCTAATAATATAGACCTTACACCTTCTATCTTTTTTGCTTCTTCTATATCTATTGATTTTATTTTTGCGTGAGAAAGTGGGCTTATTAATATCCTTGCGTAAAGAAGATCTGGAAAATAAAGATCATTAGTATAAGTTGCCTTTCCAGAAACTTTTAAAATCCCATCTAACCTATTAATTTCTTTACCTATATAATTGTATTCACTCATAAAACCTCCCTCATATTTTTATTTTAAATTCAATTTTGTATTTATTCAATTGTATATTATGGAAAAACCTTCATCTTCTTTAAGTGAAGAGGAGATAAAGATGAATTTTTTTTGAAAATGAAGAAGGTTTTGGTTTATCAGATAAACCTAAGACTAAAGAGTCTTTTTCTTCAATTAATATTTCATAAATTTCTCTTGTTATCATTATTTCTTCTTCAAGAAGTAAATTTATTAAAGTTTAATCATTTAAAAAATCCATTCTTTTAATAGTTGATTCAAATTCTTTAAATCTAAATTCTATAAATGATGTTTGATCATTATTTTTACTTTGAAAAAACAATTTTTAAAACATCCAAAAAAGCGATTTTTTATTATTCTTAACTAAAATTTCTTCTAAAAATTTTAATTTATTATTTTGAAAAACTGAATCAAATTCATAAATAAATTTCACAAATTGAGAATATCTTAATTAAATTTTTTTAAAAAATACAACCCCTTTTTTTATTTCAATTTCAACTTCCCCAATATCTTTCATTTCATTAAGTAAAGATAAAATTGAACTTTTTATTAAATTTGCAACAATGTAAGAATTTACATTTAGATTCAATAGATAAATAATGTTTTCAATTGTTTCATAATCTTTAATAATATCAAGAATTTTCTCTTTAATTGATCTTAGTATTTCAATATTTTCATCAATAATTTTTATACTATCATCTTTATTATATAAATCTCCATGAGAAGGAATTACAAAATCAAAATCTATCTCTTTGATCTCCTCCATTCTTTTTATAAATTTATAATATGAATGAAAATATGGAACAATGTATTTTTCTAAAACTTGTTTAGAAAAAAATGAATCAGATGAAAATAAAATTTTATCTATTAAAATTCCTATCATACCTATTGAATGGCCTGAAAGATCAATTATTTTAAAATTTTCATTTTTTAGAGAAAAAATATCTTCATCTATTATAACTCCCTCAGACAATACCCATTTATTTAGAAACTCTTTAGGTGGATTACCACCTAAATTTAGGTAAATTGGTTCTAAAATAGGGTTTTCTATAAAAATTTTTTCAGAAGATGTAGAAAAAGTTTTTAATTTTAATGCTTCTTTTAAATATTTACCACCCCCTGTATGATCAGCATGATGGTGTGTCAGAATCAAATTTTTGATGTTGAAATTATTTTCTTCAATTATTCTTTTAACCTTCTTTGCTTTATCTTTATCTATTGGTGCATCAATAAGATAAAAAGAAGAACCTGCCTCAAACAGAGGCAGGTTAGTTGTATCTTTTATAAAAAATATTCCTTCTTTAATCCTTACTAATTCCAAATAATTACCTCAATTAACTTTAATTTCTTTCTCTAACCTCTCCTCTCTCTCCTTTTTTCTTTTTAAAATTTCGTCATATCTTTTTCTTTTCTCAAGTGCTTCTTTATTTAATCTTTCCTTTTTTGCTTCTATAGCTTTTCTAGCTGCTTCTCTAAGCTTTTCAAAAACTGGTTCATTCATCCAAACTTCATTCATCATTTTTGCAACTTCTTTTGAGTATCTATCTAAATCATTCATTAGTTTTTCATCTGTTGCAATTAAATCAGCATCAAGATCAGTTGCTTGTGGTTTTGTTTTATTATAAATGTATCTGAATACCTTTGGCTCATCTATAATTTCACATGGCATAAGTAAATTTTTATTAAAAGGTTGAAACTTTCTAATATATGTAAATAGAGGAGATTTTAAAATTTCAATTAAACTCTTTTCTTTTATATTTCCCCCTGAGAAGTGTAAGAAAATACAGGGTTCAACTTCACCTTTATGGTTTATATGGATATACCTTCTTCCACCAGCAATACAACCTGTTACAAATGGAGCATCATTCCAGAAATCCATTGGCCAAATTGGTTTATTTTCTCTTGCCCATCTTATAAATTCTCCTAACTTTTTTCTTTGTTCGGGTGTTGCCATTAATTCTACTGAAGGTTCTCTTCCAACTGGCATATAAAGGAAATACCAACCCCAAAAGGCTCCTTTTTCTATTAACATATCAAGAAAATCTTCACTTGTTACAGTATCTGCATTTAATTTTGTATATGTTGTTGAGTAACCAAAAAGAATGCCATTTTCTCTTAATAGATCCATTGCATCCATAAGCTTTTTGAAAACACCTTTTCCTCTTCTTTCATCTGTATCTTTTTCAAATCCTTCAATACTTAAAACAGGCATTACATTTCCAACTTCCTTTATTTTTTTAACCATTTCTTCATCAAGAAGTGTCCCATTTGTAAAAACTTGAAAAGCGCAATCAGAGTGTTTTTTATAAATCTCAAACATATCTTCTCTGATGAAAGGTTCTCCTCCAAGAATAGTATACATATAGGTCCCAAGTTGTTTACCTTCTGTTATTATCTTATCAACTATTTCAATAGGAAGGTCATCTTTTTTAGTATATTCACCAGCATAACACCCAATACATTTTAAATTACATCTCATAGTAGGACTTATTAAAATTGTAAAAAGACCTGGCACTCCATATTTCTTTTCAGCTTCGTTATTTTTTTGAACTCCAATAAGAAGTGTGTTTACAAAGAAGTTGTAACCTAATTTGGTCAACATCTTTTCATCAACTCTTTTAATTACTCCTGTAATTAGTTTCCAGTAATTATCCTTGTGAATATTTTTCTTTGCTGCTTCAATTTGTTCTCTGTAAGTTTTTATTGGGGTTATTGCTTTCATAAAATCTAAAATTTTATCTAAATTTTTTTCTGGATCTTTTTTAGTATATAAAAGAGTTTTTTTAACAAGATACCCAGCAACAATTTGCTTAATACTCATTTTTATCACCTCCGCTCAAATAACCAATGAGTAAATTTACAATTTCTTCTCTCTCTTCATCCTTTAAATTTATAAAATTAAGTTTTATGTCTTCCCAATCTGCTTCAAATCCTTTAAAATCATCAAAAAATTTTGTAAGTAAGAAAAATAAATATGATGCAAAACTTAAAAAAAGAATTTTTGAAGTTGAGGAGAGTAAAAGAAATTCCTTCAAAGTTTCAAACTCTTTTGTATTAGAAAAAAGTGTTGAAATAATCAAAAAGCCTAACACAATATAAATTAAAGGTTTAATAGTTTTTGATGCTAAAATTTTTAATTTTTCCTTTATAAAATCATTAAGTTTTCCATCAATTTTAGCTTTTTCAAACTCTTCTAAAAATTTTTTATACTCATCTAATTTTTTTGATCCATAAAGAAATATTTTACCTTGAGTTGTTAATGTATAATAATATTTCGGTCTTCCTTTCCCCTTTTTAATAAACTCAATTCTTAAAATTCCTTTCTCTTTTAAATTTCTCAAATGTTCATATGCTGTTATAAGATTTATATCAAGTTTTTTTGAAATTATATAAGGATTAATCCATTTGTTTTTTTTAAAGTATTCAGTTAAAAAGTAAATTAAATCTTTTTGTCTTTCAGTTAATTTAATATCTAAATTATTCATATCAATTCTATTTTATTAGTTTTTTTTACTTTTGTCAACTATATTTAAAATAAGACTAAATTAGTATAAAGGAATAATATAACCTAATATAACAATAATGTATTGTTTTAAAAAACTTTGAATTTCTATTTTTTTAAAAAATCGCTTTTTTAAAATAATTTTTAATACCTCTTGACAAATTTTAAAAATTTATTATACTTTGTATTACAAAGTAAAATGAATGACAAAGTTTTTGAATTTGATGATGTAATACATGAGAAAACAAGATTGATGATATTAGGACTCCTTTTAAAGGAAGGTGAAATGAGCTTTACAGATTTAAAAGAATCGCTTAATTTAACAGATGGTAATTTAACATCACATTTAAGAATATTAGAAAGTAATGGAGTTATTGAAGTAAGAAAAACATTCGTTGGAAGAAGACCTAAAACATTTTATAAATTTACAAAAGAAGGCAAAGAGAGATTTATTAAATATTTAGATAACATTGAAAATTTTTTGAAAAATTTACTTACTTAAAAGGAGGTTAATTGTGATTAATAAAGAAGAAATCAAAAAAGTTCTTGAAACAATTGATGCTTTTAAATTAATTTCTTTAAAAGCAGAAAAAGAAAAAAGTGAGTTTACAAGATATATGGCTATTTGGGGATTAATTTTGACTATAACCTTTGCCTATTATGGATTTGGTTTTAAATTTTTAGGAGATCTATTTTGGTTATACATTTTTTTATTTGGTGCTTTTTTATCGACTTTAAAGGTATCAAATTATTTAATTTCTGGAGTTTCTTGGGCATTAACAGGTTTGATTACATCAATTGTTTATAATACTTTTAAAAATTATATTCTTATGCAAATGACATTTGTAGTTTTAATTTTTATAAGTTATTCAATTAACTATTATTATCAAGAGAGATTTAAAAAAGAAGATTATATTCCTATAAAACTTTCTGTTTCTTCAAAAATTGGTATAACATGGGGAATTATTTTTTCTGGTATGGGTTTCACTTTGATATCATTAATAAAATATTTATTGAAACTAAATACAAATTATGACTATAGATTTATTTTTACTCTTCTGTTTGGATTTACTACAGGAGTTGGGATTTTTATTAGTGGTTTAATTGATACTTTATTTTTCATCTTTGGTTTATTTGGAATTTTTGGAGTACCAATTTGTTCAATAATAAATAAAAATTTAGGAATATTAGTTGCATCTTTAGTTCCTCTATTAACATCAATTTATAGTGGATTTATATATTTTAAAAGGAGTAAAAAATGAAAATAATTGAGGTGAATGATTTAAAAAAGTATTATGGAGTGATTAAAGCAGTCGATGGATTGAGTTTTTATGTTTTTAAAGGTGAAGTTTTTGGAATGGTTGGACCAAATGGTGTAGGAAAAACAACGACAATTGAATGTGTAGAAGGACTAAGAAAACCAACTTCTGGAGAAATTAAAGTTCTTGGAATGAATCCATATAAAAATAGAGAGAATCTTTACAAAAAAATTAGTGTTCAACTTCAAGAAACAAGATATCAAGATAAAATAAAAGTTTGGGAAATATTAAAACTTTTCTCTTCTTTTTATGAAAAAGGAGTAAATTATGAAGAGCTTTTAGAAAAATTTGACCTTAAAAATTTTAAAAATAGTTTTGTTTCAGATCTTTCTGGTGGACAAAGACAAAAATTATCAATAATACTAGCACTTATTCCTGATCCTGAAATTGTCTTTCTTGATGAACTCACAACAGGTCTAGATCCGAAAGCAAGAAGAGATATGTGGAAATTTATTTTAGATTTAAAAAAAGTAGGAAAAACAATTTTTCTAACTACACACTATATGGAGGAAGCAGAAGTCTTATGCGATAGAGTTGCAATAATTGATAAAGGAAAAATTATAGCCCTTGATACACCATCAAACTTAATTAAAATGAGTAATCTTGATGAAGTTATTAAATTTGAGGGAGATGTTTTTGATTTAGAAAAATTTTATCAAATTAAAGGAATAACAAAGGTTCTTTTACAAAATGGTGAGATAACTCTTATGGGTAAAGGTGAGGATTTTTTAAAAAATGTTGTTGATTTTTTGTATACAAATAAAGTTAATTTTAAAAATTTAAAAACAAAAAAACCAAATTTAGAAGACACTTACCTTTCTTTAACAGGAAAGATTTATGAGGAGGTAAAACAATGAAAACTCTTTATGAATTAATTAAAGTTGATTTTAAACTTCTTTTAAGAGAATTTATAGTTGTTTTCTTTGCGATTATATTTCCAGTTGCTATAGTTTTAATGATGGGTGGAATTTATGGAAACAAACCAACACCCTATTTTGGTGGTTTTGGTTCAGTAGATGTTTTAGTTCCTTCATATCTTGGAGTTATACTTGCAGTAAATGGTATTATGAGTTTGCCTTTGACTCTTGTTGAATATAGAGATAAAAAAATTTTAAAAAGATATATGGCAACTCCTTTAAAGCCAATTTATATAATAATTTCTCAAATAGTTGTTAATTTTATTTTAACCTTAATAGGTTTTATTCTTTTATATTTAGTTGCAAAAATTGTTTTTGATTTAAAGTTTTATGGAAATGTATTTATTTTTTCTTTATCATTTGTTTTATCTACCTTATCTTTATTTTCAATTGGTTTTATAATTGCAAGTTTAATATCAAATCCGAGAACAGCAAGCACATTCGCATATATAATTTATTTTCCAATGCTTTTTCTATCTGGATCAACAATACCAATTGAAAATTTTCCAAAATTTATGCTCACTTTATCAAAATTTTTCCCTTTAACCTATATAGTAGATCTTTTTAAAAGAACTTGGCTCAAAAGTGATATTTCCTGGGTAAAACTCAATTTAAATTTAAAAATAGATTTAATAGTAATAATTTTAATGATGGTTATTTGCTTTATAATTTCTATTCTGACATTTAAATGGTATTATGATTAATTACATAAGTGACATTATCACCTGTAATAATTAAAAGATATGCTTATAGATTATGCGAAGATAAAATTTTTATGAAGAGTTGATTAATTTTAAAAGTTGAAGAAAAATAAAAAATATTATAGTGCTTATTTAAATAATTGCAATAGATTGATTAAAAGATTTTGAGACATTGAAAAAGTTGTCGAGAAAGGTGAAAATATAATTAGTTTAAATTAGATTAAAAATATTAGATTTAAGGTATATTATATTGTGAGTCAAGTAAATTTGATTATAAATTGAAATTGTAATAAATCAAAAGGAGAAAGGAGGATAAGAATTGTTTGGTTTAATTTTGGTTGCATTGGGTGTTCTTTTTTTGCTTAAAAATTTAGGAATAATTTCAGGCGATGTTTGGGAAATTTTTTGGCCAATTTTACTAATAATTCTTGGATTATGGATAATTATTGGCTCTTTCACAAAAAGAAAATTTTTCAGAAATTTTTTTAGTTGTAGAAGAGATTTTCATGAAGATTTCCCTTTTGAGAAGAAAGATAAAGAAGAAGAGTGATTCTTATTTAATCTCTATCGCGTGTTCTGGGCATCTTAGATAACATTCAAAACAAGAAATACATCTTTTAATGTCAATTGAGTGATTTGATAAATCAATACATGATGTCGGACAAATTTCAGTACAAATTTCACAATCTGTGCATAAATCTTTATTTATTTGAAAAGAAGTTTTACTGAAAATAGAAGATTTTCTTTTTGTTGGTAGTTTTGCTTTTTGAATTAAAATATCAAATTTGTCTCCTTTTATTTCAATATTAGTTAATTTGTTTTCACCTAAATTTCTTAATGATATTGAATTAAATATTGGATTATCTTTTGGTCTTAAACCAACTAAAACAGAACCAACAGAATCTATTGATAATATGTCATTTGAAGATAAAAGGACATTTAACTCTTTTTTGTTTCCTCTAATTTCATCACCTTCAAAAATTGAAAGTCCATCAAGGAAAACAAGCTTTATTTTTTCATTTATGATTGAAATGATCTCTGAAAGTGCCTCACCAAGTATAGTTAAATTTGCGCCATAAAAAAGAGTCTCAACTTTTGTATATGATGGGGTTAAAGATAAAATACCAATTGTTGCGCCTTCAAAAATATAAAATGGGTGAAGTTTGATTTTAGATATTGAAATTAGTGAATTTGCCCAAAAATATGATTGTGGTAAATATAATTTGCTTAAAACTCTTCTATGGGTATGTTCTGTTCCTCTTCTTACTGGTCCTATTGTGATCTTTTTGTGTTGAACTTTAACAAAACCTTCTCTCATAAATGAAATAATTTCAACAGGATAAGATTTTAATATTGAGTATAATTTTTCATCAAGATATTCAACAACAGGAACACCAATTCTTAATTGAACTCCAAAATTTATAAGTTTTTCAATTAATTCTTTTATTAAATTCTCGTCTGGATAAGTTGAAAAAGTAGTTTTTTTATCATAAAAGCCATCAAAATAAACTAAAACTCTTTCACCTTCAAGGAATGGTTTATCTTTAAAAATATTAAATGTTTCTTCCAAAAAATTTGAAATTGTTGATGTGATAACTTTTTTTAAAAAAACCTTTGTCTTTTCCATGTTTTAATTATATAATGTAACAAATGATTTTAAAATGAATCTATTAATTATAAAAAGGAGGAGATTATGGAAAAGATAGGTTTAATAGTTGATACTGCAGGGGATATACCAAGAGAAATAGTTCAAGAATATAACATAGTAGAAGTTCCATTTTATCTTTATTTTGAAGGAGAAGAAAATTTAGTTTATAAAGAAAATGTTACTTTAAAACCAGAGGATTTCTTTAAGATAATGAGAGAAAAAAAGAAACACCCAAGAACATCACAGCCAAATATGGAAGATTATCTTAAACCAATGGAAGATCTTGTTAATCAAGGTTATAATAATATACTTGTTATGACCTTATCAGCAAAATTTAGTGGGAGTAATCAATCTGCTCAACTTGCAAAAGATGAGTTGAATAAAAAATATCCCAATGTAAGGGTTGAAATTTTTGACACAAAATCTGCAACTCTAGGAGAAGGAATTCAACAAATAGTTGCTGCAAAAATGATAAAAAAAGGCTCTCTTTCTTTTAATGATATATTAAAAAAATTGTGGATAATAAGAGATAAAACTTTTGTATTCTTTACAGTTGAAGACCTATATTTCTTTTATCTTGGTGGAAGACTAGGTAAAGGAACTGCATTTTTAGGAAATATAATGAATTTAAAACCAATAATGCAAGTAAAAGACGGAGAAGTTGAACCACTTGAAAGGGTCAGGGGAAGAAAAAAATCTTTAATGAGAATTGCAGAATTAGCAAAAGAAAACATTAAAAGTTTGGAACATCTATATGTTGGCTCTCCTCATGCTGATTGTCTTGAAGATCAACTTTTCTTAATTGAATATTTCAGAGAGATAACAGGTTTCAAAGGGGAAATAATAACTAGAATTATGGGAACAACAATTGGTGCTCACCCAGGTCCAGGAACAACTGGGCTTTGTTTCTTTGAAGAAAATTTAGAAGGAGTTATTTAAAAAATTTTCTTTTATAATTAATATGTGAAAAAAATAATCTCACTAATTTATCAAGGTTATATTTATTCCTTTTCAAGAAAAGGAAAAGATGATATTTTATTAGAAAAATTAAAAAGGGTAAATAGAAATTACTTTACACCAAAAATTTACGAAATTTTTGGTAATCTTTTAATTAAGAATGGTGATTTTTCTTTAGGAGAAGAAATTTTAAAAGAGGGAATAGAAAAATTTAAAAAGGGGAGAGGAATTTATAGAACTTTATCTCAACTCTATTTAAGAAAAGGTGAGATTGATAAAGCAATAGAGGTAATAAAAAAGGCAAAGGAAAACAATAGAGAAACTTACTGGTATAATCTTGTTCTTGGAGATTTATATTATTATGAGAAGAAAGATTTAGATAGTGCTTTGAAAGAATATGAGGAACTTCTAAAAAAAGAAAATGTACCACTTAACGAAGATATTAAATCTCCCGCAAGATATCTTTTTAAAAGGTTATCTAGAATTTATTTTGAGAAAAAGGAATATGAGAAAGCAAAAGAATTTTATGAGAAATTTTATAATTTAAAGCCATCAAATTTTTATGAAAAAGATTTTTTATATTATGGTGAAACACTCTATAATTTGGGAAAAATTGATGATGCAATAAAAATATGGAAAGAAGGTATTCAAAGAAGAAGAGGAAACATAATTAAAAATGGAGTTAAAATATATGGAATCGATTTAGGAGAGGTAGAAAAAATTGAGATTAAAGATAGTGCTCTAAGAATACCTATTAAAACATCACTTATTACTGAAAGAAGTGATATTTTTGAAGAAATTAGAGAAAAAACAAAAGGAATTTTAAAAGATGGTGACATTATAACAATTGCATCAGCAGTTGCTGCAATTGCTGATGGAAGGGTTTTTTCTGTTGAGACAATTAATCCTTCAATATTTGCGAAAGTTTTATCTTCCTTTGTTTCAAGAAACAAAAATAATCCTTTTGCAACAACAGCTCCTCTTTCAAATCCTTATGCAATGCAAATTGCAATTGAAGAAGTAGGCCTTTTAAGAATTTTAATTGCTTCTTTTTTTGGTTTTTTAGGTAAAATTTTTAAAAAAAGAGGTATATTTTACATTATTGCCGGAAAAATTGTAACTCAAATTGATGATATGCCTGCTTCAATGCCTCCATATGATTATTATGTGATTTCTGGAGTTCATGACTCTAAAAAATTTTTAAATAAAGTTAAAGAAATTACAGGATGCGAAGCTTGTATTGTTGATGCAAATGATCTTGGAATTGCATGGGTTGTTGATTCAACAGATGGAGTTGATAAAAATTATGTTGAGAAAGTTTTATCTGATAATCCTCAAGGAAATGAAGATTTTCAAACACCAATTGTTATAATCAGAAAGAATATTGAGTAATTCTATCTTTTACAATTTCAAATATTTCATTTGATAGACTAATTTTATCTTTTTCTCCATCAAATATAACATATCTATTTTTATAAATCTTTGATAAAATTAGATATCCATTTCTAACTCTATCTAAATAATCAATTCCCTTTTTTTCTATTCTATCAGGATCTCTAACTCTTTTTATTGAAGTTGTAGGTGAAACATCAAGTAGTATTGTTAAATCAGGTTCAAGAATTGTTATTTCTCTATGTATTCTTTCAATAAAATTTATTGAAAGCCCCCCACCATATCCTTGATATGCAATTGAAGAATCCTTAAATCTCTCAGAAATTACTACTTTTCCTTTGCTTAACTCTTTTATTATTTCTTTTACATGAGCACTTCTATCTGAAGCAAAAAGAAGAAATTCTGTTAATGTATCTATTTCTCCATTAAATTTTAAAAGAATTTCTCTTACCATTTTACCAATCTCTGTTCCACCTGGTTCTTTTGTCCAATAAACTTCAATTCCTAAAGAGTTTAGATTTTCCACAAGAAGGCGGGCTTGTGTTGATTTACCACAACCATCAATTCCTTCAAATGTTATAAAAAAACCACCTATTTTGGAAAGATAATTACGCATCTAAAAGGCTCCTCTCCTTGACTTTCAGATTTCAAACCAAACTCTCTAATTATTTTATGTTGAATTTTTCTAATGTGGCTTGGTGCTGGATATAATGGATATGGTTTTCCAGTAGATAAAACTTCTTTTACACCTTCTTCAATTTCTTTAAGATAATCTCTTTTTTTATCAATAAAAGCATTTCTTAATTCAAGACAAACTTTCCTTATGTTCGATTTAGTATTTGATTTTACTTTAAAAACTTCAACTCCTCTTTTTTTTGCTTCATTTAAAATTCTTCCACTTTTTTTCTCTTGAGTTTTGGCAATTATTAAAACTTCAGCATCTTCAATTGAATCAACAAATTCCCAATCAAGACCAACTGACCTTAAACCTTGTTCTAAGAAATCTCTTGATACTCCATATGTAAATATTCTTAATGGAGTATAAGTTGGTAATTTTTCTGCTTCACTTTCCTTTTTAATTTCAAATTTTCCATTAACTGTTCTTCTTCTGATTTCAGGGTTTAAAGGATATCCTCTTAAATATTTATCAACAACTTCAGCAACATCATAATAGACTGAAAGTGTATCTCTATCTCTTATTTCAATCAAAATGTCGAATGATGGAGGAGAAGATCTTTCTAAAACAGTTTTTTGAGTTCCTCTTCTTTGTGCTTCTTCGTCTCCTAAAATAACAGTGGTTATTCCACCAAGTAAATCAGAGAGAACAGGATTTATTAATAAATTATCAAGTGTGTTTCCATGTGCTGTTGCAATTAATTGCACTCCTCTTTCTGCAATTGTTCTACATGCTTCTGCTTCATCTTTTCTTCCTATTTCGTCAATTATAATTACCTCGGGATTGTGATTTTCAACTGCTTCAATCATAACATCAGCTTGGCTTCTTCCATATGGAACTTGCATTCTTCTAGCAGAACCAATTGCTGGATGAGGGATATCACCATCTCCTCCTATTTCATTAGAAGTATCAACTACAACCACTCTTTTTCCTAACTCCTCTGATAAAACTCTCGCTGCTTCTCTTAAAAGAGTTGTTTTGCCAACACCAGGTCTACCAAGGAGAAGAATGCTTTTTCCTGTTTCAAAAAGATCTCTAACAATATCTATAGTTCCATAAACTGCTCTTCCAACTCTTAAAGTTAATCCAACAATATTTCCCATTCTATTCTTAATACATGAAATTCTATGAAGGGTTCTCTCAATACCAGCTCTGTTATCTCTATCAAAATCACCAATTCTATTTTTTACATATTCAATATCTTCTCTTGTAATTATTTCATTTGAAAGATAAACTTTACCATCTATAAATCTTGCCTCAGGTTTTCTTCCAAGATCAAGAACAACTTCAATTAAATCATCCCATCTATCAAGTTTTTTAAGTTCATTTTTAACAAAAGGAGGCAAAACTGAAAAAAATGCCTCCATTTCATATTCTTTTAATTTATAAAGTTCTGTCTCTTTTAACATAACGCTTTGCCTCCCAAAAATAGTTTTCTATCTCAGAAATATATTTATCTAAATTAAGAAACATATTATAAATATCTATATTTGTTGTATCAAATCTATAAACAGGTGATAAGTTATAATTTTTTATCCAATCTTCATATGCTTTTTCAAGTTTCTTAAGATATCCTCTTTTAATATTTTTTTCATAATCTCTTCCTCTCATCTCTATTCTTTTAAGCAATATATCAACTGGTGCATACATATATATAAGTAAATTTGGATTTGGAAAATTCCTTTTAACAAGATTATAAATTTCTTTATACAAATTATATTCCTCCTTTGAAAGAAGAAGTTTTGCAAAAATCTCTGCATCTTCATAAATTGTTCTATCTATTATAATAGAATCTTCTCTTTTTTCAATCTCTTCAAAAATTTTTAACCTTTGAACAAGAAAAAACAGTTGAGAGTGAAGCGCCCATCTTTTTGGGTCAGAATAAAAATCTTTTAGAAAAGGGTTTTTGTCTTGTGGTTCAGAGAGTATTACAAATCCCCACTTTTTTGCTAAAATCTTTGCAAGTGTTGATTTTCCCACCCCTATATTTCCACATATTGCAACTATAAATTTTCCCATGTATTAATTTTATCATTTTATTAAAATGGTTTTTTAATTAATATTTTTCAAAAGAAATTATATCTTCAAGTTTTTTTCTTCTCTTTTCAGGAATTTTATCTTGAAGAGGATATCCAAGTGTCATTAGTGCTGCAACTCTTATATTATCAGGTATTTCGAGCACTTCTTTTACTAATTTCTCATCAAAATCACCAATCCAACAGGTTCCAAGACCAAGATGTGTTGCTTGAAGAGCAATGTGTTCCATTGCAATTCCAATATCTAAAATTGAACTGTCATACCACCCTCCCATTTTAAAACTTGGTTCAGTGACACAACCAACAATTAAAACTGGTGCATCTTTTATAAATTTAGCCCATGTTGTCGGCTCTCCAATTTTTCTTCTTTTTTCAGGATCTCTTACAACAATAAATTTCCATGGCTGTTTGTTATTAGCTGATGGAGCTAAACGAGCTGCTTCAAGACATTCAAGTATTAATTCTTGTGGAACATCTTTACTTTGATATTTTCTCACACTATACCTTTCTAAAATCTCTTTTAAAATCATAAATTCACTCCTTTAATAAAAATTCTATTGAATTTTTTAAATCATTTTCAAGTGTTGTAGATAGACCTGTTATTGTTAGTGCTATTTTGCCTTCTTTATCAATTAAAAAAAATTTTGGAATTCCACTGACACCATATTTTTGTGCAATATTAAAGCCTTTTATTGTTATTGGGTATTCAATTTTACTTTTCTTGATATAATCAATAACTTTATCAAAATCACTTTCATCATCAAGATTCATACCAATTACAACAAAACCTCTATCTTTATATTTATTGTATAAAGAAACAATAATAGGAGTTGATTTTTTACATGGACCACACCACTCAGCCCAAAAATCAAGCAAAACTACTTTACCTTTAAATTCATTTAAAGTTAAATAACCGCCATCAATAGTTGATAAACCAAAGTTATGTGCTACTTCTCTTTTTTCTTTCACTATAAAATCATTAGGAAGATTTGAAGTTGAAACATTTGAATTATCAACTTTTTTTGAGCATGAAGATAAAGAAATAAAAAAAATTAATATTATTAATATAAAAATTGAAAAAAATTTCATTTCTTTTTCTTCACCTCTTTTCTTTTTGAAAGTATACTTTTAGCCCATTTTTTTGACTTAAAGAAAACATACCAAAATGGAATTATTATTGCAGATATATACAAAGCACCAGTTATTATATTTAAAACTCTTAAGGGTGTTTGGGAAATATTTATTTTATTTAATATAGGTAAAAGAAATCTTAAATCAACTGTGTGTTCAAGAATTATTCCTATCAAAATTAAAATAAGTCCATATAAAGAATATGGAATTGTCTCATTTATTTTTGATACAAAATATTGTGTAGGTCTTATATCTTTATAAACTTTTAACTCATTTGTGATTAAAGAAAAGAAATGATTACCAATTGAAAAAAGGTAAACTATTACAACAATTAAAAGAGGACCTCTAAATGAAAATAGTTTAACTTCATTATAAATTGGTCTTACTATAAAGAATAAAAGAATAAGATTTGGAAGAAGATTAAATATTATAAATGTGATAATTTTTAATGTTAAAGGTTTTAACTTTGGAAATTTATCTTTTAAAATTCTGTAAATAAAAGTTGTAAAAGAGAGTAGGATTGTTAATCCAAGAGCAAGAGATAAGAAAAATCCAAAAGAGACAAGAAGTGTATGTGGTATAGAGGATAAGAAGAGAGCAAAACCTTTATACTCACCTTTTGGAATATTTAAAACTGATATTGTTCCAGTTCTTAAAAATATAAATGATAAATAATTTATATATTCAATTAAAAGAAAGACAAGAAAAATTAAAGGAAATCCTATCCATGATAGAAATATATTTCCAAAATAAAATATAACTCCAATTAAAAGTGAGAAAATTAAATATAAAATAGGTGAGGTTATTTGAGAGAGGAAATTTTGATATAGATTTTTTAAGTTTAAATTTAAAAAGAGATCAAGATTTGGATTAAGTGTAGGAGCAATAAATGAAATTACTAGTAAAAAAATAATAAAATTAACTACAAATAAAAAGTTGTGAGAATCGCGATTTACTTTAAGAATGAACTCCTCTAATCTTTTCTTCATTATTCACTCCTCCTTGAGTTTCAAGCATTATAATTAAAATTATACCACTTTTATTGTATAATGGAAAAAATGAGAGCTTTTCTTGCTTTACCAATTGATAATGAAACAAAAAAAGAGATAAATATATTAATTGAAAAATTTAAAAAAGAGATTAAAGGGAAAGTCAAGTGGGTTGAAGAAGAAAATCTACACTTCACAATTTTTTTCTTTGGCGAAATAGATAATAATAAAGCACAAAAAATAATAAACACAGTTGATATTTATAAAACGAAATTTAGTAAATTTAAAGTAGAAATTAAAAAAATTTCTTTTTTTCCAAATGAAAAAAGCCCTAGAGTAATTTTTTTAGATATAACACAAGGAACAGATGAAATGAAAAAAATATATGAAATACTTTTTCCAGATTTAAACAAAATATTACATTTAAAGAAAGAAAATTTTGTTCCTCATCTAACAATTGGAAGGGTAAAAGATATCCTTTTTGAAGAAGATATTAAAAAACTTTTAAATGAAAAAATTGAAATAAACCCTTTTTATTTAAATAAAATAACTCTTTTTGAATCAAAATTAACACCAGAGGGGCCAATTTATAAATCAATCAAAGATTTTCTATTCTAATCTGGAGGTACATATGAAAGTTTTAAAAGAAGAAAGTTTTAACGAAAAAACAATTCAAGTTGTTATGGGTGATATAACAGAAGAGGAAACAGATGCAATTGTAAATGCTGCAAATAGACATCTATCTCATGGAGGAGGGGTTGCAGGTGCAATTGTAAAAAAAGGTGGATTAGTTATTCAAGAAGAAAGTAATAAAATAATTGAAGCAAGAGGGCCACTTAAAACAGGTGAAGCAGTAATAACAACTGCAGGAAACTTGCCATGTAAATATGTAATTCACACTGTTGGACCAGTTTGGGGAGAAGGAGACGAAGAGGAGAAATTAAAGAAAGCAATTGAATCTGCACTCCAAGTTGCAACAGAAAATTTAATTAGTTCAATATCAATTCCAGCAATAAGTTGTGGAATATTTGGATTTCCAAAAAAGAGAGGCACAGAAATAATTTATAAAACTGTTAAAGATTATTTAAAAAAAAGACAAACAACTATAAAACTTGTGCGTCTTATTGGAATTGGTGATGAAATTCCTAACCTATTTAAAGAGGCAATGGAAGAAGGTTAAATATTAATGTTTCTTTTTTATTAAATCTTTTTCACAACACCCATTATATTCAATTTGTATAGTTGAATGATTAATGTTAAATTTATCTTTTAAAATAAATTCTATCTTTTCTCTAATTTCATCTCCTTTGCTAATAGGATAATCTTTTTTAAGTTTTATATGACCTTCAAAAAGATAGTTTTTATCATCTAATTGCCATATATGAACATGGTGAAGGTTTGAAACCCCCTCAATTTTTTCTAATTCAATTTTTAATTTATCAAAATCGAAACCATAAGGAGAAGCCTCAAGAAGAATTTTTATTGATTTTTTAAAAATTTCAAAACCCTCTTTTATAATATAAAAAACAATTAAAAATGTTAATATTGGATCAATCCAATAAATTTTAAACAACATCATTAAAACTCCACCAACAATAACAGCAACAGAAGATAATGTATCCATTAAAAGATGAAGATATGAAGATTTTATATTTAAATTTTCTTTTGAAAAACTCTTTAAAAGTATTACTGAAACTCCATTTAAAATAAAACCAATAATTGCAATCATTAACATTAAATTTAAATTTATTATTTGAGGCTTAAAAATTCTTGAAAAGGCTTCTTTTATTAAAAAAAATGAAATAAAAAAAAGAAAAATCGAGTTTATGAGAGAAGCTAGAATTTCTGCTCTTTTACCTCCAAATGTAAATTCATAAGAGTTTTCTTTTTTCGAAAACCTTATTGCAATAAGAGAAATAATTATTGATAAAGTATCTGATAAATTATGAAATGAATCTGAGAGAAGTGATAAACTTTTTGAAAAAATTCCTCCTAAAAATTCAGAAATAAAAATAAATAAATTTAAACTTATAACGATTAATAAATTTCTCTCTTTTAAATCTCTATGTTGTTCAGACATAACTATTTATGATATCTTTGCTCCTGTATCAATGTCTTTATCAACAGTTAATAGGGATAGCTTTCCATTTTTTGATGCAGCAAGAAGCATTCCTTCACTTAAAATTCCTTTGAGTTTTTTAGGTTCAAGATTTTTTAAAACAATAATTTTTTTACCAATTAACTCATTATCTGAATAATGTTCTCCAATTCCAGCAACAATAGTTCTTACTTCATTTTCAATCTTAATTTTTATTTCAATAAGCTTCTTTGAATCTTTCACTCTTTTTGCCTCTATTACTTCTGCAACTCTTAAATCAAGTTTTTGAAAATCCTCTATTGTTATATAATTCTCTTTAATTTCAACTTTTTCTTTATCACCCTCAATTCTTGGAAATATTGGAGATACTTCTCTTAAATTAAATTCACGCTTCCATGGGAAAATTTTTTCTTTTATTAACGTGCCTTCCTCCTCTTTGCCTAATGCATATAAAAATCTCCTAGATGATGTAATTAATATTGGAGAAAGTAAATTAATAATTGTATAAATTCCATGAAAAACGGTTGATAAAACTTTTTCACATTCCTCTTTATTATCTTTATAAAGATTCCATGGTGCTTTTGTATCAATATATTTATTCAAAATATTTGCTAAATTATTTATTTTAATAGGAACATCAGAAAGTTTTAAATTTTCATAAAGATTAACAGTCTCATCAAACTCTTTATCAAATATTTGATAAATTTCATCATCAAAATTTCCGTTGAGTTTTCCATTGAAATATTTAAAACCCATATTTAGAGTCCTATATAGGAGATTTCCAAGGTCATTTGCAAGTTCACTATTGTATCTTGTAATATATGAATCATAAGAAAAGTTTCCATCTTCTCCAAAAGTCATGTCTCTTAAGATGTAATATCTAAATACGTCTACTGCAATATCTTTATCAACATTTGCTTTTTCCATAAACCAATTAATAACTTCATCTGGTTTAATGAAATTTCCTTTTGATTTACTCATTTTTTCACCGTGTGAAAGCCAAAAACCATGTGCATAAATTTTTTGTGGTAATGGAATACCAACTCCCATTAACATTGCAGGCCAAATAATTGTATGAAATCTAGTAATATCTTTACCTATTAAATGAAGGTCTGCTGGCCAATATTTTTTGAAATTTTCTTCATCTTCTAAAAAACCACTAACTGTTACATAATTTATTAATGCATCAAACCAAACATATATTGTTGAGTTTTCTTCTCCTGGAACAGGAATTCCCCAACCTATTCCTTTTCTTGTTATTGAAATATCTTTTAATCCACTTTTTATCAATGATAGCATCTCATTATATCTTGATTCAGGTTCAACAAATTTTGGATTATTTAAATAGTGTTTTAGAAGTTCATCTTGAAATTTTGATAAAGCAAAGAAATAATCTTCTTCTTTTATAAATTCAACAGGTCTATTACAAACAGGACAAATATTTCCTTCTTTTAATTCATCTTGAGAGAAAAATGTCTCATCGAAAATGCAATACCAACCTTCATAAATTCCTTTATAAATATATCCATTTTCTTTTAATTTATTGAAAAAATATTGAACAACCTTCTCGTGTCTTTTTTCAGTTGTTCTTATAAAAATATCATATGATATATTAAATTCATTAAATACTTTTTTAAAACTTTCTGAAAGAATATCAACAAATTGTTTTGTATCTATTCCTTTTTCTTGAGCAACCTTTTTCACTTTACTAGCATTTTCATCTGTACCAGTTGAAAAAAGCACATCAAATCCTAATTTTCTTTTTTCTCTTGCTATTATATCTGCAATTGTTGTTGTATAAACATGGCCTATATGAGGTTCATCATTTACATAGTAAATTGGAGTAGTGATGTAAAATTTCTTCATTCTAAATCCTCCTTTTCAAATCTTTATGAGTAAATTTTATAAATTTACAACCCCAATTTCAAGTATTAATTTATTTTTTAGTTTAAATTAATGTTTCATAACTTCTATTTATAATTCACATAATCTTAAATTAATTCTTTTTTTCTATATCTTTTAAATTTTTAAAAAATTCTTGTTTTTTATAAAAATTTATTTTAAAATTAAAAACTGTTTTTTAAGGGGTAAAAATATTATTATTAATCTTCATATAATTTTCTTTTTAAAATATTTTTTATTCCTTTATATTTTTTAGTCATAAATTTCAAAATATCCTCTTTTGAAAAACTTAGATTTTTTAAAATTTCAAAATCTTTTTCCCATTCTTTTCTTTCAATACCCTCAATTAATATAACATATTCTCCCTTAATTTCACTTTTTTCTATTTCATAAAAAACTTCTTTTAATTTGCCTCTATAAACCTTCTCGTTTATTTTAGTTAATTCTTTTATAATTGATATATTTCTTTCAGGAAATTTCTCTTTTAAAATTTTAAGAGTTTTTAAAATTCTATGTGGAGATTCATAGAAAATAATTGTTCCATTTATAAAAAAATATTTATTTATTAAATCTTCAATTTCACCTTTTTTTCTTGGAAAAAATCCTAAAAATATAAAAGGTGTGGTTTTTAAACCAGATATAATAAGAGAGCTAATAATTGAAGATGGACCTGGAATAACTTCAATTAAAATTCCATGTTTAATTGCTTCTTTAACAATTACTTCTCCTGGATCTGAAACACATGGAGTTCCAGCATCAGAAACAAGTGCAACATTTTTACCTTTTTTCAATAAATCTATAATTTCATCTTTTCTTTTTGCTTCATTTCCTTCAAAATATGAGATAAGTTTTTTATTTTTAATTCTGTATCTATTCAAAAGTTTAATTGTTACTCTTGTATCTTCACATAAAATTATTTCCACTTCTCTTAAAATTTTTAAAGCCCTTATAGTAATGTCAGAAAGATTTCCTATTGGTGTAGATACAATATAAAGTTTGCCAAACAATTTAAAATTCTTTTAATTTATTTATGACCTTATTAAGAGAATATTTTATTGTTCCAAGATTTCCTGCTTTGGTTGTTATTATAATTAAAATACTTTCATCAAATTTATTAATGATTAATCTTCCTCTTTTCATCTCAACAATTACTTCCTCAAGTTCTCCCATATACATTGAATTTGAAATATCAGTAAGTAAACCTACTAAGGAAATACCTAACCCTCCTAAAATCTCTCCTTCAAAATCAGAAGATAGCTCTGAAATTGTTTCTCTTTTTTGAGCATTTACATAAACATAACCCAAAACCCCGCTTGTTTTTAAAATTTCAGATAAAATATCTTTTATCATTTTCTCTCCTTTGATAAATTAAGTGCCTTTGTAAACATCTCAATTGCTTCTTTATACATACCTTTCTTTAAATATTCATCTCCTAATTTTTTGTAATATTCTTTATCTTTAATCTCTTCTACCTCTTGCTTAGTTTGTAATTTTACCTCTTCTTTTTCAACAATTTCTTCTTTAATTAACTCTTCTTCAGAAATCTTTGTCTCTTCTTTAATCTCTTCTAACTCTTCTTCTTTTATTTCTTCAACTTCTATTTGAGGAATTTCAATTTTTTTCTCTTCAATTTTTTCAATAATATATTCCTTTTCTTTTACAAAAGTTTTATATATTTTTTCATATAGTTTATCTTTTAAAGATACCAACTCTTCAAAATCTCTTTTATCAAAATGATAATTTTCATATCCTTGAGAAAATGCTTTAATAAAATCTTTTAAAGGATCTACTTCATAACACTTTTCCCAATATTCATCTTTTTTTCTTCTATTACCAGCCATTTCTTGAAATTTTCCTAAAATAAAAAGAGCCTTAGGATAATATGGATGATAAATTAAAATTCTTTCCAACTCTTCAATCGCTTCCATTAATCTATCTTCATTTCTTAAAGTATATGCATAAAGAACCTCATATGGCTTTTTATTTCCATTTTCTTCTTTAATTTTTTTCATCTCATTACTTGAGATAAAACCATTATAAACCTTTGTTTCAGTGTCTTTAAATTTTGATATATCAGGAAGTTCTTCATTTGTTATTAAAGAATATAATTTTCTTATAAAAACATTTTTTGGATTATAATCAAACCCTTCTTTAAGATATTTTATTGCAATATCATTTACTCCTAGAATGTAATATATTAATCCGAGTAAAAAATAAACACAATCATTTTCAGGATCTATTTTTAGAGCTTGTTTTAATTCAATTTCACTCGATTTAAAATCATTTTTCATAAGATATGATATTGATAAATCTATTTGAGATCTTATAAAAGATGGTAAAACAAGTAAACTTTTTAAACTTATTAATGTTGCTTCATCATAATTTCCATTTAATATAAGATATTCAGATAAAACTGCATGTGAAGATAACAGTTGTGGATTTCTCTCAACTTTCTTTCTATAAAATTCAATTAAAGGTATTAATTCTTCCATGATCCCCTTTGGTGCGCCCGAGAGGATTTGAACCCCTATCCGTAGCTCCGGATGCTACTGCTCTATCCACTTAAGCTACGGGCGCTTTAAATTATTGTATAATAAATAAAAGAATTGTTCAAGGAGGAAGTGATGGAGATAAGAAGAGAACAATTAAAGAAGGTTTCAAATACAAAGTATATGATTGAGGTTGGAACAATTCCTGGAATGAATGTACCAGGAATTATTTATGCATCTGATAAAATGATTCCAAAAATTTTAATGGATAAATCACCAATACAAGTTGCAAATGTTGCAACACTTCCAGGAATTCTTAAAGCATCCATGGCAATGCCAGATATTCATTGGGGCTATGGATTTCCAATTGGAGGAGTTGCTGGTTTTGATGTCGAAAAAGGAGTTATTTCACCTGGCGGTGTAGGATATGATATAAATTGTGGAGTTAGACTTTTAAGAACAAATTTTAAAAAAGAAGAAATACAAGGAAAATTAGAAGAACTTTTGAATAAATTATTTGTAAATATTCCTTCTGGAGTAGGTTCAAGTGGAAAACTTCGCTTAGGTCCAAGAGACCTTGATGATGTAATGTTAAAAGGAGTTAAATGGGCAATTGAAAAAGGTTATGGAAGGCCAGAAGATCTTGAAACAATTGAAGAGCATGGAAGTATGCAAGGTGCAGATCCTGGTGCAGTTTCAAGTAGAGCCAAAGAAAGAGGTGGACCTCAACTTGGAACACTTGGTGCAGGAAACCACTTTCTTGAGATTCAAGTTGTTGAAGAAGTTTATAATGAAGAAATTGCAAAAGTTTTAGGTTTATTTAAAGGACAAATAACAGTTTTAATTCATACAGGAAGCAGAGGACTTGGACATCAAGTAGCATCAGATTATATAGAAGTTATGTTAAATGCAGCAAGAAAATATGGAATTAAACTTGTTGATAAACAACTTGCAGCAGCACCATTTACATCTCCTGAAGCAAAAAGATATTTCGCAGCAATGGTTGCAGCAGCAAATTATGCATGGGTAAATAGACAACTAATAACTCACTGGACAAGAGAAACATTTAAAGAAGTTTTTAAAAAACCTGATAGAGAGATGGGTCTAGAGATAATTTATGATGTTGCACACAATATCGCAAAGGTCGAAGAGCACACCATAAATGGAAAGAAAATTAAAGTTGTTGTTCATAGAAAAGGTGCAACTAGAGCATTTCCACCAAATCACCCTGAAGTTCCTCCTCAATATAAATCAATAGGACAACCTGTTTTGGTACCAGGGGATATGGGAAGATACTCTTTTGTCCTTGTTGGAACTAATAAAGCAATGCAAGAAACATTTGGTTCAACCTGTCATGGAGCAGGAAGAGTTATGAGTAGAACTGAAGCATTAAGAGAAGAAGATGCAAATGAGATTATAGATACACTTGGGAAAAGAGGTATAAAAGTTAAAGCAAAAAGTAAAGAAACATTAGTTGAAGAATCACCAGAAGCATATAAAGATGTTCAAGATGTTGTTGATGTTTTACACGAGGAGGGAATATCAATAAAAGTTGCAAAATTAAAACCAATTGCAGTTATGAAAGGATAAAAAAAGGAATTTTGGGAGGAGTTATCTTACTTTTGCTCCTCCCCTTCTTTTTTTCTTGTAATAATAATCCAAAGATAAACTTTAGTTTTGTTTTCCCCCAAGATGGAGATTATGTAACAAAAGGAGAACTTATAATTGTTGAATTTTCAGATCTAAAAGATATAAAAGACTTAAAAATAACTCTTTTTGGTGAAAATTTAACAAAAAATTTAGAATATGAAATAAAAGAAAATAGATTATACTCTTCTTTTCCACAAGAGATTTCTGATGGAGAATATAAATTAATAACAACTTTTTATATAAAAGAGATCTTATTTAAAAAGGAAATAAATGTAATATTAAACTCTGAAATTCCAATTTGGGAAAATATAATATACCCAATTTATATAAGATCTGGGAGAGAAATAACAATAGAATCTATATCTTCAACTCCATTAAAAGAGATAAAAGCTATTTTTGATGATGGAACAGTTTTAAATTTAAATTATTCAAAAGAAAAAGATATCTGGCAAGAAAAATACACAATTTCAAACTTCGTAAGCGAAGGAAGCCACATTATTAAGTTTGAAGGAATTGATCTAAAAGGAGATAAATTGGAAGATACAAAAATTTTTTATGTTATAAATTCAGATCCTGTTATATATTCTCCTCTTGATGGCCTTGAAACAACTTCAAATGAAATTTCTCTTTTTGGATTTTATGAAGAAGATAAAAACATAGTTATATATTTAAACAATAAACCATATAGAGAAATTAAGGTTGATCCTGATGGAAATTTTTTTACAAATTTAATTCTTTTACCTGGAATTTATACAATTTTTGCAAAAGATCCAGAATCAAAATTTCTGGGGTCATCTTCACTTCAAGAAATAAAAATAAAGATATTTAATGAAGGATTAACTGTATTATGCTATCACAATGTAAGTAATAAAGGTGGAAATATATATACAATTACTCCTGAGGAGTTTGAAAATCAGATAAAATATATAAAAGAAAAAGGTTATAAATCTATTTCAATTGAAGAACTTTATGATTATTATATTAATGAAAAAGAGATTCCTAAAAAAAGCATATTAATAACATTCGATGATGGCTTAAAAGGTGTTTATGAGTTTGCATATCCAATTTTAAAAAAATATGGTTTTAAAGCCACATTTTTTGTAATTGTAGGAAGAGTAGGGAGAGTAAATAATTATGTAACATGGGAAAATTTAAAAGAAATGTATGAAAGTGGTGTTTTTTCAATCGGTTCTCACACATTTGATTCCCACAAAACACATTCAAGTGAAGGAAAATTTATATCAATTATTTCAAAAAATGGCGACAATGAGGGCTTTGAAAGTTTTAAAAATAGAGTTCTAGAAGACTTTAAAAAATCAAAAGAAGAAATAGAAAAAAATGTTAAAAATAAAGTAATTTCATTTGCATATCCCTATGGAGAATATTCTAATGATACAATTCAATTTTTAAAAGAAAGTGGCTTTATATTTGGATTTACAGTTTATAAAGGAATAAATTTAAAAAGAACATCAAAATTTGAATTAAAAAGATATTCTATTTATAGAAGCACAGATATTAAACAAATAATAAACTAGAAAAATTTAAAAATATTGGTAATATTATTAAAATGTTAAAAAAAATTAATTTTTTTAAAAAATTAAAAAATTGTAAATTAATTTTAATTAGTTCAATCTTTTTACTTATAATTATTATTATACTTCCTTTTTTTACATATGAAGGTTATGATTTTATACTTAATACTGTAAGCCGTTTAGGTGCACAAAATACACCTTATTCAATTGTTATTAATACAGCATTTTTTATTTTAGGTATTAGTATAATTTTAGAAGTTTTTTTAAATGTAAGAATAAAAGTTTATTTGTTTTTTTTAAGTTTGATTGGTATTGGTTTTATTTTAATATCATTTTTTAATGATGCTCCTATATTGTCTGGATTAGAATATAATGTTTTAGAAAATCAACTGCACTTAATTTTTGCTTATTCAATTTATTTTGTTTCTGTTTTATTTTTATTAACTATTACCATATTTGACAAATCAAATATTAAAAAATTATTAAGTTTTATTACAGGAATTAATCTCTCAATTTTTGGAATTGTAATTTATAATTTTCAAAATTATGCAGGTTTAATTGAAAGATTTATATTATTTTTTTCACTTGTATGGTTAATAATTTTTATTGAAATTCAAAGAAAGGAAAATAGAAAAGCGTTAAAATAATTTTTTCTTTTTTTAAGTTAATATGATAAAATTTAATTCGGTAATTTTTATTATAGGAGGGATTTATGAAAGAGTTTAAAAATGAACCATTAGTTGACTTCAAAAATGAAGAGAACAGAAAATTAATGGAGGAGGCTATTAAAAAAACTGAGAGCGAGTTTGGAAAAGAGTATGAAATGATTATTGGGGGAAAAAGGATAAAATCAAATGATAAATTCAAATCAATAAACCCATCAAAGAAAGATGAAGTTATTGGGTTGTTCCAAAAAGGAAATGAAGAACACGCAGAAGAAGCATTAAAAGTTGCATGGTGTACATTTAAAACTTGGAAATATGTAAATGCTGAAAAAAGAGCAGAATATTTATTTAAAATTGCAGATACTCTAAGAAAAAGAAGGTTTGAATTTAATTCATATTTAATTTTAGAAGTTGGAAAAAATTGGTTTGAAGCAGATGCTGATACTGCTGAAGCAATAGATTTTTGTGAATATTATGCAAGAGAGGCTCTTAAATATGACAAAGGACAACCTGTGACTCAATATGATAATGAAAAAGATGAAATGATTTATATTCCTCTTGGTGCAGGTGCAGTTATTCCTCCTTGGAACTTTCCACTTGCTATTCTTGTAGGAATGACAACATCAGCGATTGTTACTGGAAATACTGTTGTTTTAAAACCCTCTAGTGATGCACCATTAATTGCAACAAAATTTATGGAAGTTTTAGAAGAGGTAGGAGTTCCAGATGGAGTTGTTAATCTTGTAACAGGTCCAGGCTCAACTGTAGGAGAATATTTAGTTAAACATCCAAAAACAAGATTTATATCATTTACTGGATCAAAAGAGGTTGGTCTTCGCATTGTTGAAGAAGCAGGAAAACATAGAGAAGGACAAATTTGGATTAAAAGAGTTGTTGCAGAAATGGGTGGAAAAAATGGAATAATAGTTGAAGATGATGCAAATATAGACAGTGCAGTTCAAGGATGTCTTCACTCTGCTTTTGGATTTCAAGGCCAAAAGTGTTCTGCATTATCAAGATTATTCTTACATGAAAAAATTTATGATGAATTTTTAGAGAAATTTGTAAATAAAGTTAAAGAGATAAAAATTGGACCAACAAAATATTTTGAAAATTATCTTGGACCAGTAATAAATGAATCATCATTTAATAAAATTATGTCATATATAGAAATAGGAAAAAAGGAAGGGAAATTACTTCTTGGTGGAGAACCATTTGAAAATAGAGAAGGATTTTTCATTAAACCAACTCTTTTTGTAGATGTTGATATTAAAGGAAGGTTAATGAAAGAAGAAATTTTTGGACCAGTTGTAGGAATTGTTAAATATAAAAATCTTGATGAAGCAATAGATATGTTTAATGATACTGAATATGGACTAACTGGTGCAATATATACAAAGGATAAAGAAAAAATAGAAAGAGCAAAAAGAGAAATGCATTGTGGTAATCTTTATATTAATAGAAAATGTACTGGTGCTCTTGTTGGAGTTCATCCTTTTGGAGGTTTTAATATGTCTGGAACAGATTCCAAAGCAGGAGGACCAGATTACCTCCTTTTATTTTTACAGGCAAAAGCAATAGGACATTATTTAGGTGAATAAAAAAACTTTATTTTTAAGGAGATTTTATGGAAAAAGTTAATTTGGAGGAAGTTCAAAAGTTAGAAGTTGTTAAAGATTTAGTAGATCAATTAATTGATTTAATGTTAAATTATAGACAAAGTGGGCATCCTGGTGGATCAAGATCAAAGGTTCACATGTTTGTTTCAACTCTTCTTTCAAAACATTTAAGATATGACATAAGAGATCCAGCTAAACCTTTTAATGATAGAATAATTCTTGCTGCTGGACATACAATTCCTCTTGTTTATGCAACACTTGCAGTTTTTAATGAGGCAATGAGATTAAGATATGAAGAAACAAAAGATTCAAGATATCTTCCAAAAGATATTGAATCAACTCTTTATCCAAAAGATCTTTTAACATTTAGAAGAAGAGGAGGACTTCCAGGACATGCTGAAATGGGAGGGAAAACTCTTATACTTAAATTTAATACTGGTCCATCTGGACATGGTATAACAGCGTCAGTTGGTGAAGCAATTGCACTTAAAAAAATGGGAGCAGATGGAGTTAAAGTTGTAGTTTTTGAAGGAGATGCAGGACTTACTCCAGGTGGCGCACATGAAACAATGAATTCTGCATGGGCTCTTGGACTTGATAACCTCTTTTTCTTAATCGATTGGAATAATTTCGGAATTGATGATCACCCACTCTCTGAAACTGTTCCAAATACTCCAAAAGAGTGGTTTGGTTGTCATGGATGGAGAGTTGTTGGAACATTAAATGGAAATGATTTTCCATCTGTTCTTGAAACAATCGATGATCTTTTTGGAAATATACAAAAAAATATACCAAATGTTGCATATTTTAAAACAAAAAAGGGAAGAGATTATTTAAAGTATGACAACAAATCTCATGGTGTTCCACATCCAATGAATTCTGAGATATTTTGGCAAACAAAGGCACCTTTTCAAGAAAAATATGGAGTAAAATTTGAAGGTTTTATGGAACCTCCACCTCCTACTTATGAAGAAAGAATGAAGCAATTTGAAAAAAATATTGATATAGTTATATCAGTTTTAAGAGAAAATAAAGAAGTTTATAGATTTATAGCCGATAGATTACTTGAATTGGGAGAAAAAGTTCCAAATCACATTGAAACATTAAGAATTGATAGAGAAAGAAATCCAATTTATGATGATGCAATTTATGATTTCAGAAACTATCCTCAAGAAATTTGGGCAAAACCCGGTGAAAAACAACCAAATAGAGCTGCTTTAAGAAAATGGGGTGCTTGGATTAATTCATATACTTATAAAAAATATGGAAGGCCGCTTTTTATTGCAATGTCTGCAGATTTAACTGAATCAACAAATATTGATGGCTTTGGACTTCCTTTTGGAGATTTTCCAGGACTTGGTTGGTATGACAAAGAAAAAAATATTGATGGAGTTCTTCTTCCTCAAGAAATCACTGAATTTGTAAATTCTGGAATTTGCGTAGGTATTGAAACAGTAAATATTGCGAAAGATCCTTATAAAGAATTTTTAGGTTATTATTCTGCTTGTTCAACTTATGGCTCATTTGCCTATTTAAAATATGGAATGATGAGACTATTTTCTCAACTTGCTCAAGATTGTCCTATAAAAGTAGGAAAAGTTATTTGGGTTGCAGGACATTCTGGACCAGAAACTGCAGATGATTCAAGAACTCACTTCGGAATTTTTGCAACAGGGGTTACAAAACTCTTTCCAAAGGGTCAAGTTATTAGTTTATATCCATGGGAATATAATGAAGTTCCAGTTTTATTGGGTAGGGCACTTAAAGAAAATGTACCAATAATTGTTTTACATCTTACAAGACCACCAATTGAAATTCCAGATAGAGAAAAATTAGGAATTCCAAGTCACTTTGAAGCAGCTCATGGTGCTTATATTTTAAGAGATTATGAGATTGGTAAAGAAAAAATGGGAACAGTAATTGTTCAGGGAACTAGTCCAGTAAATGAAATTATAAAAATTTTACCAAAATTCAAAGAAGAAGGAATAAATGTTAAAATTATCGTTGCAAGTTCTTATGAACTTTTTATGTTAGAGAGTGAAGATTATAGAAATAAAGTACTTCCAAAAGAAGATTGGGCAAACTCAATGGTTATAACAAATGAATGCTTAAAAAATATGAGTGATTGGTTATTCTCAAAAGTTAATGAAGAGTATTCAATGTCTTCTGATTGGGATAATAGATGGAGAACTGGTGGAACAGTTGAAGATGTCCTTGAAGAGGCTCATCTTACAAAAGAATACATCTTCGAAGGTATTAAAAAATTCGCAATGGATAAGGAAAAAAGATTAAAGAAAATTAAAGAGTATTTCAATATTTAATTTTGAGATTTTTTAGATTAGAAAAATTTTTAAGAGGGAGATAGGCTCTCCCTCTTTTTAATTTATATTGTTAAAATTTTATTAGAGATAATTTATTAATATTATCAATAACTTTTGATAAATTTTCATGTGTTAATAAAACTTCTTTAATATCCCAAAAAGTTAATAATTTTTTAAAATCTTCTTTTAAATTTTCTGTTTCTTTTTTAATCTCTTCAATCATTTTTGTATTTGAAACAGCTATGATTTTTTGAACAGTTGGATTATTTACAGACTTTAATAAATTTAAAATTAAGCTATCTATTGACCCCTTTTTATGAACTTCGAAAATATAAGTCACCATTCCTAAATTACCTATCTTTGCTCTCCATACAACATCTACTTTTGCTCCTTTTGCAATTAATTCCTCTATAGATGTTTCAAAACCTAACCAATCCCCTATTTCCTTTATCTTGTCTCTAATTTCGTCATGATCAAACTCAAAATCTTCTTCTACATAATTTTCTTCGGAATAAACAGAAATTTCATATAAAAAATGGTCAACTCCAAGCATATCTAAATAAGGATAATTTATTTCTTTTAATATTTCAAGGAGCTCTCTGTATAACTTTATAAGATCTAAATATTCTTTACCATTAATGTAATATTTTTTGATTATTTGGTTCTCAATTTTTAATTTTGATAAACCTTTTCTTGCTTTATCATTCCATATAATATAATTTTGAGGGTCAAAAAAACATAATATTTCAGTAATTGAAGCTGGACCTATATATTTAACTTCTTTTCTAAATCTATCAAATCTAATATCAATATTTTCTTTACCATATAATAATTGAATTAATTCATTTTTAATCTTTGTGATTCCATTTGCATCAATAATATTTTTAATTTGATAATCTTTGTTTGTCCAAAATTCAGTTGCCCAAAGGTTTGAAATTATCTCTTTAAATTTAAATTCATCTAATGAATCTAGCTCTTCTTGTTTAAGATAAAATAAGATTTTTTCTCTGTTTTTTAATTTCAATTCATAATCTAATTTAAAATTTTTTAAATTTTTTATTTTCTTATAATAGTCCTTGATTAAACTTTTTGTTTCTTCTTTTATCATTTATATAAACCTCCTATAATAATTTACCCCTTTAAAGCTCTCCATACTTTTTCTGGAGTAAATGGGAGAAAATTTAGTTTTATTCCTGTAGCATCTAAGAAAGCATTTCTAATTGCTGGGGCAGGTCCATTTATGTTAATTTCTGCTACAGATTTTACTCCAAAAGGACCTGTTGGTTCATATGTTTCTACAAATTTTACAATAATTTCTGGAATATCAAGTGCAGTTAAAACTTTATAATCAAGGAAATTTGCATTTAATGGCACACCTCTATTTGAATAAATCAACTCTTCAGTTAAGGCATAACCTAATCCTTGAACAATTGAGCCAATTGCTTGACCTTTTGCAAGATTTGGATGAACAATAGTTCCTATATCATTTATTGCAACATATTTTATTGGAATAATTTTGCCAGTTTCTAAATCAACATCTATTAAAACAAAATGTGCTGCAAATGGTGGAGGTGATTTTGGAGAAACAAAGGATGCTGTTGCTTCAATCTGCTCTTGTTCAAAATCATAAAAACTTTTTTCTCCAATTTCTTTTAAAGAAATTTTATTTCCTGTTAATTTTGATATAACAAAATCGTCCTCTATTTTTAAATCTTCTTGATACTCATTTAAAATTTTTGAAGCATATTCTAAAATTTTATTCTTAATTAATTTACCTGCCTTTTGTACTGCACCACCTGAAATATAAGTTGTACTTGAAGCATATGCTCCAGTATCAAAAGGAGTAAAATCTGTATCAGAAGAATAAACTTTTATCTTTTCATAAGGAACACTTAACTCTTCAGCAAGAATTTGTGCAAGAACCGTGTCTGAACCTGTTCCAATATCTGTTGCACCAACAAAAAGGTGAAATGTTCCATCATCATTGAGTTTTACTCTTGCGCTTGCCATATCAATTAAAGGAATCCCTGAACCTTGCATCATAATTGCCATTCCTACTCCTCTAACATAACTACCATTTCTTATTCTTTTACCTCTCCACTTTTCCCATTCAATTTCTTTTTTCCCTATTTCAATACATTTTTCTAAACCTGAACTTTCAATATATTGAACGACACCTTCTCTTCCTTCTCCTAATTTTTCAAAAACAGGTGAAGTTTCTCCTTCTTTTATGTGATTAATTTTTCTCAATTCAATTGGATCAATTCCAATTAATTCTGCAAGATCATCCATTGCACTTTCAAGAGCAAAATAACCATTTGTTGCACCATATCCTCTAAATGCACCTGATGTAGGTAAATTAGTATAAACAGCATCACCTATAAAAGAAATGCTCTCTGCTTTATTATAGAGTGGAAGTGTTTTACTTCCTGAGTTGAAAAGCACTGTTGGTCCATGTGTTCCATATCCACCATTATTTAATAAAACTTTAAGTTGAATTGCATTTAATTTTCCTGATTTATCTGCTCCTAAGCTTACCCAAACTTTTGAAGGATGCCTTAATCTTGAAGCAATAAATTCCTCTTTTCTTGTGTATTCAATTCTTACTGGTCTTTTTGTTCTTAAAGTCATTAAGGCACATACATCTTCTAAAATCATTTCTTGTTTCACTCCAAAACCACCACCAATCCTTGGTTTAATTACTCTTATTTTTTTCATTGGAAATTCAAGAATTTTAGATAAAATTCTTCTAATATGAAATGGAACTTGTGTACTTGTTCTAACTACAAGGTTTCCATATTCGTCAAAATATGTTATTGTTATATGAGTTTCTATTGGTGTATGTTGAACTGGTTGGGTTATAAAAAATTCTTTTTCAATTTTATAATGTGATTCATTAAATTCCTTTTCAAAATCTCCAATATTTAATTCAACATGAGATATTATGTTTCTTCTTTTATCATAAATTCCTTTAGTATCTTCTTCATCATGAATTATTACTTCACCTTTCATCGCTTCATCAGGATCAAGAACAAAAGGAAGTTCCTTATAATTTACTTTTATTTTTGAAATTGCTTCTTCTGCTGCCTCAAGTGTTTCAGCACAAACAGCACAAACTCTATCACCAACATGCCTTACTTTTTTATCAAACATAAAGTGATCATAAGGAGAAGGTTCTGGATAACCTTGACCTGCAGTTGTATGAGGAATTCTTGGTGTGTTTTTATAAGATAAAATAAGTTTTACTCCAGGGATTTTAAGTGCTTCACTCTCATCAATGTCAACAATTTCTGCATGAGGATAAGGACTTAATAAAAATTTTCCATGAAGCATATTTGGTAAAAAAATGTCATCTGTAAAAAGAGGATTCCCCACTGCAAGAGGTAAACCATCATATTTCTCTACATTTTTTCCAATTATTTTCTTTTCAATAAAAATTTCTTCCTTTATTATTTTGCTCATTTATCTTTCTCCTTTTAATATTTGAATAACCTTTTTAGTTGCATCTATTTGTTGAACATAACCAGTACATCTACAAATGTGACTTGAAAGAGCAATTCTTATATCTTCTTCAGTTGGTTTAGGATTTAAATTTAATAAACTATATACTGAAACAATTATCCCTGGAATACAATAACCACATTGTATTGCTCCTTCTTCAACAAAAACCTTTTGAATTAAGTGAGGATTATCAAAATCTCCTATACCCTTAACAGTAATTACATTTTTACCGTTAACTTTTCCAGCAAGATAAGAGCATGATGGTATTGGATCTCCATCAACAAGAACGGTACAGGCACCACACTCTCCACTTTTGCAATTATTTCCCTTAATTTCAGTATGATTATATCTTCTTAAAAGTTCAAAAAGTGATTCTCCAGGATTAGCATCATAACAAACTTCTTCTCCATTTAAAAAAAATTTTACTATCATAAATCCTCCTTAATTTTTTCTAAATTTCTTTTAGTTAAAACTTTTGAAAGTTCTAATCTATACTCTTTTGATGCTCTTAAATCATCATACAATGGAATATCAATCAACTCTTTTGCAAAATTTATATTTTCCTCTGTAAGTTGTTTTTCATATAAAAATTCTTCAACATTCTTTAGGTGTATGGGAAAATTTGGTCTTCCTCCAATTAAGATATTTGATTTTTTAATAATACCATTCTCAATTTTTAATAATATCCCCTCATTAATTAAAGGAATATCTGCACTTGTTCTTGTGAATCTTATATAAGAAAAGTGATATGTTAAATCAAAGAAAGGTAATTCAATTTCAGTTATTATGAATTTTTCATTTTTCTTTTTATAATCAATAAAATCTTCTAATTTAATAGAAAGGTACTCACCATTATAAATATTGATTTTTGACTCAAGTGTCATAAAAATTGTTAAAATATCTGACCAACCATAACCTCTTGCAATAGTACCCCCTAAAGTCATAATGTTTCTTAAAATTGGAGTTGCTATTTTAGAAATTGAATTTATAAATGAACCTCTTAAAAAATTTTTAAGATCTTCAGATCTTTCAATTTTTCCAATTGATGTTGTTGAACCTATTTTTACTGAATCACTCTCAACCTTAATATAACTCAAGGGGAGTTTTTCAAGAAATATAAGATATTCAATGTCATCTCTTTCTCTCCAAACAATATCAAGTCCACCACCAACAATTTCAGCTTTTGATCCATAATTTTTAAGCAATTCATATGTTTCCTCTATTGTTTCGGGATAAAACCATTCTTTCACATTTTTAAGCATTATTTCCTCCTCTCTTTTAAATATTTATTTAATAAATTTTTATCAGGAATATATATTCCAAATTTAGTTGTTGAAATTGCAGCAACTAAGTTAGAAAAATAAAGAGATTTTTCATAGTTAAAATTATTTAAATATGAATATATAAATGCTGCATTAAAAATATCACCAGCACCAGTTGTATCTATACTTTTTACCTTTACACCTGGTACAAAAATTTCTTCATTTTTAAAAATAATTTTAGATCCTTTCTCTCCCATTTTTAAAATAAAAATTTTCCCTTCACTTAAAAATCTTTTTAAAACCTCTCTTTTTATTATACTCAATTCACTTTCATTTGTGAAAATAAAATGAGATATTTCCAAAATTTTATATGCAAATTCTTTGAAAAATCTAACATTTTTTCCAATTCTATAATTTAAATCAAAAAAGATTTTGCTTTTATCTTTTATAGAATACAAAAATTCTAAAGTTCTTTTGTTTAAATCCTTTTCTGTAAGCAAACCACCAGATATATAAACTATAGAAAATTTTTCAATAAAAGATAAAGAAATCTTTTCAAATTCTGTATCTAAATAACTTGCATTTTTTAAATTTGCAAAAGAAATTCTCTCTCCTTTGTTATTTAAAATAATAATAATCATTGCTGTATGTTTTTCTGAAAATGTTATAAAATTACAATTCACACCATTCTCTTTTAAGAAGTTAAAAATAATCTTACCATAAGAATCATTACTTAAAGATGAAAGATAGTATGCTTTTAATCCAAGTTTACTTAAAGCAACTGAGAAATTAACACCTGTACCTGCTGGAATAACTTTCAACTCCTTAACATGAGAATTTTCATCATCCTTAAATTTAAAATTCTCCTTTTTTATTTTTATTCTTATATCTATACAGTTATCACCTAATACAAGAACTGATTTTTCCATTAAATCCTCTATAAAAATTATATGATATAATTTAAGCATGAAAAAAATGATATTGATAATAATATCAATACTAATAACTCTTCCTTTGATTTCATGTGTAACAGGAAAAGAAGAACTTGTTTCTGTTCCATCACTTATTGGTTTAAAATTAAGAGATGCTGAAAAAGTTGCTGAAGAAAAGGGGCTTCTTGTAAAAGTAATAAAATCTGATTTTGCAAAAGATTACCCAATAGATTATATTATTTCACAAGACCCTGGTCCTTTTGTTCTTGTTAAAAAAGGAAGAATAATAAATGTTGTTATTAGTAGTGGACCTCCAAAAGTTTTGGTTCCAGATTTTATTGGTATGAATTTTAAAGATGCACAAGAATTAATTTATCAAAACAAATTGCAACTTGGAAATATTGAGGAAGTATCTGTTCCAAATGTTGAAGTTGGAATTATTATAGAACAAACCCCATCTCCGAAAACTTATGTTGAAGAAGGAACAAAAATTGATTTAAAAATATCAAAAGGCACTCTTTATCAAATTCCATCTCTTATTGGTTTATCACTTGATGAAGCGAAAAGTGTTATTATAACAAGTGGATTTAGTGTTGGAAAAGTTATTAAAAAATCAAATCCAGCATATCCTTCTGGTGTCATTTGGGATCAAGATCCAGAACCTTTAACATATGGAAGTAAGGATACAATAATTGATCTATATGTTAATCCATGAAAATTGCACCATCTATTCTTGCAGCAAATTTTAAAAATCTTGAAATAGAAATTAAACTTGCCGAAGAGTTCGGAAATATAATACATCTAGATATTATGGATGGTCATTTTGTTCCTAATATCTCTTTTGGATTCCCAATTGTTAAAGCTGTAAGAGAATTAACAAATCTTCCACTTGATGCACACCTTATGATTGAAAAACCAGAATTATACATAGATAGATTTATAGATTGTGGAGTAAATATGATTTCAGTTCATCTTGAAAATAACTATCATATAAATAGACTAATAAATAATATAAAAATAAAAGGTGCTCTTGCTGGAGTAGCAATTAACCCTGGTACTTCAATTTATAATCTTGATTCAGTTATAAAAGATATAGATTATGTATTAATAATGAGCGTTAATCCTGGTTTTTCTGGACAAAATTTTATTGAAAGTTCTATTGAAAAAATTCAAAAAATTGTTAACATAAAAAATGAGATGGGACTCAAATTTCAAATTGAAGTAGATGGTGGTTTAAATTATGAAATTGCTTTAAAACTTAAGGAGATAGGTGTTGATATTGTTGTTTTTGGAGATTATTTTTTTAAAAATAAAAAAGAAAATCTTTATATTTTAAGGAATTTATTATGAAAAACGAAAAATTAATTATTGACCTGCCAAAAGAATTGGCAGAAGCAATTGAGAAAAAAGCAAAAAGAGAAAAAAAGAAAAAAGAAGATCTTATAAAAGAACTTATTGCATTTTATCTTGCACTTGAAGATAAAAAAACAAGAATTAAAAAAGAAATGATAAAAGGATATAAAGAATCTTCAGAAACTAGTTTATTTTTTTCAAGAGAGTTTTTTGAAATAGAACAAGAACTTTTTAGAGATATCTTCAAATATATAAAATAATGAAAAAGGAGCAAATTAAAAGAGGAGAGATTTATCTAGTTGACCTCTCCTCTTCTACTGGTTCAGAACAGAGTGGTTTAAGGCCTGTTTTAATAATTCAAAATGATATTGGTAATAAATATTCACCTACTGTAATAGTTGCAGCTATTACATCAAAAGAAATTGAAGAAGCTTATCCAATTGTTATAAAAGTAAATGAAAAAGAAGGAGGCCTTGATAAAACAAGTTATATTCTATTAAATCAAATTAGAACAATTGATAAAAAAAGGTTAAGAAAAAAATTAGGAAAACTTAAAAAAGAGACAATGGAAAAAGTAGATATAGCTCTAAAAATTTCTTTGGGGTTGATAAAAATATAAAATTATGTTATTTTAAAAAATATATAATTAAATTTTATTCTCATGATATATGTTTTAGGGAGTATTAATTTTGATCTAACTATTTTTGTTGAAAAATTTCCTGAAATAGGGGAGACAATAAAGGGTAATTCTATTTTATCTTCATTAGGTGGTAAAGGTGCAAATCAAGCAATTTCAGTCAAGAAATTGAATGGCGAAGTTTTATTCATTGGAAGATTAGGAGATGACTATTTTGGAAAATTTTTATTGAATTCTCTTGATGATTTTAAATTGAATTATGAAATAAAAATTGAAAATAATACTAATACAGGAATAGCAATAATTAATGTTGATAAAAATGGAAAAAATAAAATTGTGATAATTGAGGGAGCAAATGGAAAAGTCGGAGAAGATGAAATAGAGTTTTTAAATAAAAAAATTAAGTATGGAGATATTTTGCTTCTTCAAGGCGAAATTCCAACTCAATCAATAATAAATAGTGCAAAAATAGCAAAAGAAAAAGGTGCAAAAGTTATTTTTGACCCAGCTCCTGCAAAAAAAGAATTTATTGAAATATTTCATTATGTTGATTACTTAACCCCAAATGAAACTGAGCTTGAAATTTTAACTGAAAATATAAAAAATTTTGAAGAGAAGATAAATTTTTTACTTGATAATGGAGCCTTTTCTGTAATTGCAAAGCTTGGAGAAAATGGCTCTTACTATAAAGATATAAATGGAACTAAATATAGAGTTCCTGCATATAAAGTTAATGCAATTGATACAACAGCAGCAGGAGATATTTTCAATGGCGCATTTGCAGTTTGTTTACAAAAAAATTTTGATGTTCTTTACTCTTTAAAATTTTCAAATGCTGCAGCTGCAATTTCTGTAACAAGGAAAGGGGCAAGCATATCTTGTCCTAATTATGATGAAGTTATTAAATTTATGGAGGAATATAAATGAGAAAAATAATTATTGATACAGATGCAGGAATTGATGATGCAATTGCTATAATGATAGCTCTTGCGCATCAAAATGAAATTGAAATAAAAGGTATAACAACATTAACTGGAAATACATATGTAGATCAAGTAACAAAAAATGTTTTAAGAATTCTTGACTATTTTAAAAGAGAGGATATTAAAGTTTATAAAGGAGCAAGTAAACCTCTTGTTCATATTTTCGAAAGAGGAGCAAAAATTCATGGCAAGGATGGTTTAGGAGAAGTTGATTTAAAATATTCATTAAGAAAAGAAGAAGATATTCCTGCACCAATAGCAATTTATGAAATTGCAAAAGAAGAAGGTGGAATTGATTTAATAACTCTTGGACCATTAACAAATATTTCTATTGCACTTAATCTTTTTCCTGATTTAAAAAATTATATTAATCAAATCTATTCAATGGGTGGAGCAATTGAAAGAGGAAATGTCACTCGCTTTGCTGAATTTAATTATTTTGTAGATCCTGAAGCAGCACAAAGTTTAATTGAATCTAAAATAAAAATGACAATTATTCCATGGGATCCTATAATAAAAAATGTTTTTTTAGAGGAAGAATTAAAAAATGTTGTTGATATAAAAACTCATGCTGGAAAACTATTTTTTTCCTTAATAAATTATCCAGTTTCATATTTTGAAAGAAATATAGGAATAAGAGGAATGTCACTTCCAGACCCAGTAGCCATGGCAACTTACATTGATGATAAAGTTATTAAAATGAAAAGGAAATCAAACATTCAAATGGAACTAAATTACACATCATTAAGAGGAGCATCTGTGGTTTTGGAAGGAGATGAAATTGAAATTGTAACTGAATTTAATAAAGAGAACTTTCTTAAAATATTAGAAAAAATAAACTCTTTAAAGGGAGGTGAGAGGTTATAAAAATTTTCTAATATTTAAAAAATTTTATATATTAAGGAGGCTAAATTATGAAAAAATTATTATCAATCATTTTAATTAGTGTATTAATCTTTAGTGTAATCTCATTATCAGGTTGTAAGAAAAAAGAGGAAAAACCACCTGAAAAGAAATTAAAAGTTGTTCTTTATATTAATGGAACTCTTGGTGATAAATCATTCTTTGATTCTGCAAATAGAGGTCTTGAGATGGCAATAAAAGAACTTGGCATTGAAGGAAAAACAATAGAAGGTGGATATGATCCAGCAAGATGGGAACCAGATATTGAACAACTCTGTCAAGGAGATTGGGATATAATAATTGCTGGAACTTGGCAACTACAGGAAATTCTTGAAAAATTAGCTCCTAAATATCCAAATAAAAGATTTTTCACCTATGATACCTCAGTTGATTATAAAAAAGGAAATCTTCAAAATGTATATTCAATTTTATATAAACAAAATGAGTCATCATTTTTAGTTGGTGCTCTTGCTGCATTAATAACAAAATCAAAAATGCCACTTGCAAATCCTCAAAAAATTATTGGTTTCTTAGGTGGAATGGATATACCAGTTATTAATGATTTTAAAGTTGGATATATTCAAGGAGCAAAATATATTGATCCTGAAGTTCAGGTTCTTGTATCTTATGCTGGTTCATTTTCTGATCCAGCAAAAGGAAAAGAGTTGGTTTTAGCTCAATATACACAAGGTGCAGATATTGCATTTAATGTTGCAGGTGAAACAGGATTGGGGCTTCTTGATGCTGCAAAAGAAATGAAAAAATATGCAATTGGAGTTGATTCAGACCAATATCTTATGATTAAGGATAGTGATCCAGAAAAAGCATCTTACATTGTAACATCAATGATGAAGAATGTTGATATCTCAATTTATAGAGGCATCAAACTTCACATTGAAGGAAAGTGCCCTTATGGACAAGCAGAAGCTCTTGGACTTAAAGAGAATGGAGTTGGTGTTGCTGATAATGAAAATTATAGAAAACTTGTGCCTGAAGAATTTAGAAATAAAATTAAAGAACTTGAACAAAAGATTATTAATGGAGAAATTAAGGTAGAAACAGCATTTGGTCAGTAATAAAGTTAAATAAAGGGAGGCATTATGCCTCCCTTTTTAATATGGAGGAGAGATGGGTGTAATTCTTTCTGTAAGAAATATAGTAAAAGTATATCCAAATGGAGTTGTTGCAAATAAAGGAGTTTCATTAGATATTGAAGAAGGAACAATTCATGCAATTGTAGGGGAAAATGGTGCAGGTAAAACAACTTTAATGAAAATAATATTTGGAATTGAAGAACCACAAGAAGGAAAAATTTTTTTTAAAGGAAAAGAGATAAAAATAAAAAATCCTTTTGATGCAATAAAAATTGGTATTGGAATGGTTCATCAGCATTTCATGCTTGCACCAGATCTTACAGTTTATGAAAATTTACTTTTAGGAATAGAACCAAAGAGAGGTGTTTTTCTTGATACAAAAAAGGCGATTGAGACAACAAAAAAATTTTCAGAAGAGTTTGGTCTTCCAGTTCCATTTGATAAAAAAATAAAAGATCTTCCAATTGGTTTAAGACAAAGAGTTGAAATTTTAAAGGCATTAATAAGAAATGCAGAACTTTTAATTCTTGATGAACCTACCTCAGTTTTAACACCACAAGAAACTGAGGTACTTTTTAATACATTAAGGGCTTTAAAAAAATCTGGTAAAACAATTATTTTTATTTCTCACAAATTAAAAGAGGTTTTAGAGATTGCAGATAAAATAACTGTAATGAGAGATGGAAAAATTGTTGCAACAAAAGATGCAAAAGAACTAACTGAACATGAAATAGCATATCTTATGGTTGGAAGAGATATTAGTTTTGAAAGAATACCACCTAGTGAAAAAGAAGGTGAAGTTATTCTTGAAGCAAAAGATATAGTTTATATAAATGAAGAAAATATAAAAGTTTTAAAAGGTATTTCATTCCAATTAAAATCATATGAAATTTTGGGGCTCGCAGGGATCGAGGGAAACGGACAAACAGAACTTGTTGAAATATTAACTGGTTTAAGAAAACCAACATCTGGAAAAATATTTTTGAAAGGTGAAGATATTACAAATTTGATTCCAAGAAAAATAAGAGAAAAAAAAGTATCACATATACCTGAAGATAGAATGAAAGATGGAGTTGCTGATAAAGCAACAATAGAGGAAAATATAATAGTTGACAGATATTATAAAGTTGATTTTTCAG